>CAYPTH010000018.1:0-13997 GCA_964413635.1 uncultured Spirochaetaceae bacterium | reverse complement strand
AATGGCCATCGGATTTCCTGCCACAACCCGCCAAATGGCTGAGCCAGTGGCTGAGGGAGGACGGCGGTGATCTCGGTACGCAATCGCTACGTCGCCGGCGGAGATGAGGACGCATTCGTCCTTCGTTCCAATCCCGGTCGACGGATTCTGTTCCTCATTATCGCCATACTGTTATTCGTTGGCTTCATTCTCGGTTTCGATTGGAGCCAAGGTATGAGCGGCCAAGGGATCGGCGGAACTATCTTCTACTTTATCCTGATTGCCGTCTCTTTGATTGTAGCAAGCTGGAAGCAGGAGACCATCTTCTCCCGCAAGACCGGGACCGTTCGGTTCCGTAAGCAACTGCTCCTGTTCACTCTGCAGGACGACTCGCTTCCTTTGTCCGAGGTCAAAGCGGTCATCCTCCAAACCGTGCGGCTCATCAAGGACCGCGTGGACCACGCCCGGGACTTTCAACGAGGGGGCGTATTCTCGCAGATCATGCAGCGACGAAACACCTTCTTCCGGCTCTTTCTCGAAAGCGATCGCGGCAAGCTGCTTTTGGAAGACAGCTCCGATGCGGCGGGCCTGCAGGACCTCGGCACGAACGTCTCAAAATACCTGAACGTCCCGTATCGAACGGAGGACATTTAGCGAGACCGGCCAAGCAAGAGCTCTCGAACCTCGTTCCATAGATCGTGGAACGCTAGGGCGGGACGACTACGGTGATGACGTGCGGTTAGGGGTGCCCGCTGAACACCCATCTTTTCGACTTGTGCGGAGAAGGGTATCACGGCGGTGAGAATGTCGTGGCGTTCCCTACGCAACTCCACCATGGTCGCGTGGTGAAGTCGTTTCCGCGAGTCAACCATCGAGAAAAATGGCCGTAGCTTCCGCGCGGGTATCTTGTGTTTCCCCAGGAAAGCGTCCACGGTGTTGAGCGTCTCCACCGAGAGCGTTGTAGGGATAGTCGGAATCAGGATAAGGTCCCCGGCACGAAGGACATTCTCTGCGCCCAGATCAATCGAGGGTGGCGCATCGATTACCGCGACATCGTAGGCGCCGGAAATGTCGTCCAAGGCATCCTTCAATTGGCGGCGGGAGTGTTTCTTGTCCTCAACGGTCACCGCGAGCTTTCGGAAGGCGAGATTGCCGGACAGGATGTCCAGCATTTCGTAGTCGGTCGCAAGAATGGCTTTCCCAACGGCCTTGCCGCCCTTCGCAAGCCGTTTCGGAGTCCACTTGCTTTGAGTCTCAACGCGAAAGTAGTACGCCGCGGCACCCTGTGGGTCCAAGTCAACAAGTAAGGTCCGATAGCCGGACTCCGCGCACAGGTGCGCAAGATTCACCGCGGCAGCGGTCTTTCCGACACCTCCCTTGAGATTGTATACGGCGACAGTCTTCATGCTCCTCTCCTTTTCTGCGGCACAGGACAACGAGCGTGGCCCACAAGGAATTATCGAGGCCATACACGTGCGGTGCAATGCAAGGTGACGAGCTTTCCCTTTCGTGAGTATCATCTGCGGCAAAGGAGAGAGCGCGTGGTTCGGACGGTAGCGTTTCTGGCGTACTTCTGGTTCACCTTCCCATTCACCCATCCACTGTTTCTACCGCTGATCTTCTTTCGACTGTTCAAACGTGAGGCCGAGGAGGAGCACTACGTCCAGCGTATCGTGTCGGCGTACTGCCTGCATCTCTTCCGCTCATTCGGAGTTCGGGTGCGAGTGCAAGGCCTCGAAAGGCTCCCGAAGACAAGGCGGATCTGTTTCGTCTCCAATCATCAAGGACTGGCCGACATCGGTCTGATCGAAGCAGCCATTCCCATGCGGATCGGCTTCATCGCCAAGCAGGAGGTGGAGCGCATCCCCCTCCTCCGAGCCTGGCTCCGGGCGCTGCACTGCGTCATGATAGAGCGCTCACGTCCGCGCAAGGCCTATGAAGCCATGCAACGTGGAGTGGCCAATATTCGTTCCGGGCGACCCATGGTGCTCTTTCCCGAAGGCACTCGGAGCAGAAGCCGGACCATGGCGCCATTCCTCGCCGGAAGCATGATGCTTCCAATCGCTTCCGGAAGCTTGGTGGTCCCGCTGACGGTCGATGGAACCTATCGGGTGGTCGAGGAGGAAAACCGTATTCGGCCCGGGATCATCGATCTGCTCGTCCACAATCCCATTGACGCTTCGGACTATTCTTTGCGACAACGTCGGGACTTGGCGGATCGTCTTTGGCATATTGTTCACGGAGGGCTTCAGACCTTGCAGCACGGCGGACACAGCGTATGACCATACAAGAAGTATCAGAACGAGTGCATGGACGAATTGTCGTGAGCCACGATCCGTCCCGACAGGTATCCTTCGCCTTCGCCTCCGACCTGATGAGCGATGTGCTCACTCTCATGGAGGACGACGTCATGCTGATCACCGGCCTGGCGACGGTTCAGGCCCTGCGCACCGCCCTCATGTCCGACATCGATACCATCCTGATTGTCCGGGGGAAGAAAATCACGACGGAGATGATCGAAATCGCGACAAGTCATGAGCTTTCGCTGATACACTCAGCCTATTCGATGTTTCGGGCAAGTGGGATACTTTATCAAAACGGATTGAAGGCGGTCTTCTGACTCTTGCGAAGAGCGGCAGCTGCACATAGAGTTATAATAAGAGATCAAGCATGCACGACTATCCAGGCGAAAAGGGCGGCATCAACAAGAAGATCCGCAATCTTCAAGGGCGACTGCACCGAAGCACGAACGAGTTTACGCGGAAGTCCCTCGTCGATGAGCTCGGGCGTCTCGAACAGGAGCGCCTGCACGGCGACAACATCTTCACCGAGGACCAAGATGCGGCGCAGGGAGAGGAAGTAGTCGAATTTCCAATCCTTGTTCAACTGCGCAGCAAGTACCCCGACGTGGCGAAGAAGCACGAAGAACAAGTACGGGAAGTGCAGGCGCTACAGCTGTACCTTCATCATTTCGATACGGAGTACATCGGACTTCTCAACGAACGCAAGATGCGGTTGGACGTCAAGTTCTCGGTCGAGCGTGACGGCTTCTACCACGTCTTTAACAATTTGGTCCGACGGGCTGACTCCTATTGTGTCGAGGCGGAACGCATAAACGCCGGGGAGTACACCAAGGCTTACGAACAGGACATTCTCAAGCGAATGGTCGAGATGCGACACAACCTCTTCATAGAGACCAGTCGCTTCTTCCGGCACATCCACCGCTTTACGAAGGATCTTCTCGAAGACCTGGATGGTGATGCGATTCTCTGTCAGAATGGCGGCGAGACACTGAGCTACTCGGACTTTGACCGTGAAACGGAGCTTCGTGGAAAGACCGTACGGGAAGGTATCGAGCAGTTGAATGAGTTCAGCAGCGAAGTCATCGCCTTTCTCAACATACCCGATTTCGGCTGAGAGAAACGCGCCGTGAGGCCGCCATGACAGAACCTCCTCGCTATGCAATACCTCGCGACGTCGTCCTACGCCATGTTCAGCGCAACGATGTGGCCGAGGTAAACCGGGTCTACCGGTGCGAGGGGATGCGCGACGGTCAGCCGATCAGTTTTCACCTCAAGGTGAGCAAAACGCGCTATCACTCCCTGGCAAACGAGCGAGAGGTCATGCTCCGCCTCGAAAAGCGCGGATTTCCGGTCCCGCGCATACTCTGGTACGGAGAGGATCGCCGGGAGTTCTTGGCGCTCGAAACGCAACCCGGCGCCATGCTCCGGGACGTCCTCAACCCGTCTTCCGACCTCTTCCGGGTGAACTCCCAGGAACGCGTGCTCCAGGAGCTCGGAGAGCTCGTGGCACGCCTCCACACCCAGAACCTCGATTGGACGGAGAATCTTCGATCCGCGCTTTACGGTTTCCTCGGCGAGGAGGACATTCTCGACGAGCGATTTCAGGAGACTGTGCTGTGGCTCGAGTCGAATCCTCCGCCGAGCAAGGAGCACGTATTTGTCCACGGCGATTTGAACGACGCCAACGTATTGGTTGCGAACAGCGAAGTCACCGCCATTCTCGACTGGGAATCCTCCGGTCTGGGCTGGCGAGAGTACGAGCTGGCCTGGATCCTCCGGGAACGACAGCACTACATGAACACGCCGGAGTCACGAGACAGCTTCCTGCGAGGGTACACGAGCATAACGCATTACAATGACGAGGCGCTTCGTTGGTGTGAAGTGTTGAACTGTCTGCACGTAGCGTACTGGTCGAGGGCCAAGTCGAAGCGTTACGTCGACTTCAACCTATCCAAAGCCAAGGAATCCATGCAACGTGAGGTGCTGCAGCAATAGGCACAGTTTGTTGACCCCCCTGGGGGCGCGTGGTAGACTTCCGCTCGTTTCGTCATTGAGGAGAAGGCATGGACAGCGTAAAGTATTTACTTCCGGAAGATCGAATTCCAACGAGCTGGTACAACATTCAAGCGGACCTCCCGGAACCGCTGCCTCCGCCGCTCCATCCGGAGAAGAAAGAGCCCCTCGGTCCCAGTGATCTCGAGCCGCTCTTCGCAAAGGAGCTCATTCAACAGGAGATGAGTGCCGAGCGGGAAATCGAGATACCGGAGCCGGTGCGAGATGTGTATCGTCAGTGGAGGGCAACGCCCCTGTATCGCGCTCGCCGTCTCGAGGAGGCACTCGGGACACCGGCGCGCATCTACTACAAGTATGAGGGCGTTAGTCCCGTCGGTAGCCACAAGCCGAACACGGCGGTACCACAGGCCTTCTACAACCAACAGGAAGGTGTCCGGCGTCTCTCAACCGAGACGGGCGCGGGACAGTGGGGCTCAGCCCTGGCCATGGCGTGCTCCTTTCTCGGCATGGAGTGCAAGGTGTACATGGTGCGCGTCAGCTACAACCAGAAGCCGTATCGACGCGGCTTGATGGAAGCCTACGGCGCCACAGTCACGGCCAGTCCCAGCCAGGAGACGGCATCCGGCCGGGCCATTCTTGAAGAAGACCCCGATTCGAGTGGGTCGCTCGGCATTGCCATTTCCGAGGCTGTCGAAGTTGCCGCTCAAGACCCAAAGACCAAGTATGCGCTCGGTAGCGTACTCAATCACGTCCTGCTCCATCAAACCGTCATTGGCAAGGAAACGATGGAGCAGTTTGCCATGGCCAATGACGAGCCTGATATCATTGTCGGGGCGACTGGAGGCGGATCGAACTTCGCGGGCATCACCTTTCCCTACCTGGGACGCCGATTCCGTGGCGAGCGTGACGTCCGAGTCATTGCCGTCGAGCCCGCTGCCTGTCCCAGTTTGACCAAGGGGCGCTACGCCTATGATTTCGGTGACACGGCGCACCTCACGCCCCTCGTAAAGATGCACACCCTCGGTAGTACCTTCGTTCCCCCGGGCTTCCATGCCGGTGGCCTTCGCTATCACGGAATGGCGCCCCTGGTAAGTCATCTCTTGAAGCTCGATCAACTGGAGGCAACTTCCTTTGATCAGATGCAAACCTTCGCGGCGGGTCTAGAGTTCGCGCGGGCGGAGGGAATCATCCCTGCACCGGAGGCGAATCACGCGGTGGCAGGTGCAATCCAGGAAGCCTTGAAGTGCAAGGAAGCGGGGGAGAGCAAAGCCATCTTGTTCAACCTCTGCGGCCACGGGCACTTCGATATCCAGGCCTACATCGACTACCAAGGCGGAAAGCTAGCGGCGTACGAGTATCCGGAGGAAGAAATCGCGATGGCACTTGCCGGATTGCCAAGCGTTTCCGGCTAACGGCCCTGTAGACTTTCGGTGCGCTCACTGGAAGGCCTTTCTTGGTCAAACCGGCGGATTGGTGTACAGTTATACACCTCCATGAGCGCGCCGGAAGACTCCGACTATCCACGCATCTCACGTCACAACTCCGCTCCGACTCCGTCGGGCGACGCGCTGTACCGCACCATTTTTGAGACAACCGGCGCGGCGACCATGATCATCCGAAACGACACCGTGATTGAGCTGGTGAACAGAGAGTTCTGCGGGCTCTCCGGCTTTCGACGCGATGAGATAGAGGGGATCAAGTCGTGGACCGACTTCGTGGCCCCTGAGGATGTGAAGCGCATGCTCTCATACCATGAAGCGCGGCGGGATCCGCACGGAGAAGCCCCAACCCGGTATGAGTTTGTGTTTGTTGACCGGGCCGGTCGGCGGAGAACCGTTCTTGCTGCCGTGGACATGATCCCGGACAGCGACCGCAGCGTCGCCTCCCTCATTGATGTGACCATGCAACGGGAGGACGGCTTGCGAGCCCGGCAGTACGGGGACCGGCTGCGCGCGCTCCATCGCTCCGCGGTGGCAATTAGTGATGTCTCCGATGATCCGCAGGGGGTTTACGCCGGCACACTTTCGTACCTGGCTGAGACCGTTGCCTTCGATACGGCAAGCGTACAACTCGTAGCCGGCGAGGAATTACACATTGTCGCCGCGCGAGGCTTCCCTCACGACGAGGAAGTTGTCGGCCTTCGATTTCCATTGCAGGATGATTTCCCCAATTCACGTGTCGTGCATCAGCAGACCACGTTGACGTGGGAAAATGTCTCGATAGACTTTCCCCATTTTCGCTCCGAGTCGAAACAATGGCAGTCCGGTCACATTTGCTCGTGGCTCGGTGTTCCCTTAGTAGCTCGCGGAGAGACACTCGGAGTTATCGCCTTGGACCGACGGAGCATTGACCCGTTTTCGGATCAGGATGCCCAACTCGTCTCCACCTTTGCGGGCCACGTCGCAATGGCCATCCACAACGCTCGGCTTTTCGAGGTGCGAAAGGCATACGAACGGAAACTCGTTGTCGCGAATAGACACAAGGAGACGCTGCTGCAGGAGCTGCACCATCGCGTCAAGAACAATATGCAGCTCATCTCGAGTCTGCTCCGCATTCGGGCCTCTACGCTCAGTGATCCCGCCGCCTTGTCCGCCCTCCAGGACGTCGAGGTGCGTATCCTCGCTATGGCCGCGGTTCACGAGCGCTTGTATGAGCCCGGCTCCAACGGAAGAGTGGATCTCGGTGCGTATATCTGCGGATTGGCAACAGATATCCTCTCTTCGCACGCCCCGGTCACTAGCTCAATTCAAACCAACTTCGCCGTCGACCGCGTTGATACCTCGGTAGACGTCTCCGTACCGGTGGGGCTTATGGTGAGTGAGTTGGTCCTGAACGTCGTGAAGCACGCCTTTTCGGACAATCAAACCGGTCTCCTCTCAATAGAGCTCGGCCGTAGAGACGGTGAAGTCCAACTCTCGGTTCAGGATAACGGAGGAGGTCTTGATCCGGAGACGGCGAAGGACACCGAATCACATCTGGGACTTCACTTGGTTCACACCCTGATCACGCAACTCCACGGCAACGCCGAGGTCTTCGTCAAAGATGGAACACGTTGGGAGATCTCCTTCCCCCTCCCTGACGCCACGAAGAACTAGGGAAATTACTCACGACGCGCATATTGTTCTCCGTCCGACTTTCCGCGAGACTATGGAATCAGAAGGGATTGGTGGCACAATGTCTCAGGAACACGCATTCTGGGTCTCAGGTGAGACCTGGATCGACGCAAAGGAAGATCATCTACAGCCGATACTGAACGGACCGGAGCAATTCGGACTCTCGCAGACTCGCATCAACGAGGTGTACGCAGAGCACGGCCAAAGTGTTGGCGCTGAAGGGGCTGCCAGGGACGAGCTCATTCGTGAAGCGGCGAAGAACGGCTGGGTTCGCGTGAGACGGTACCGGGAACCGGCGAATCGAATTGTGATTCAAGGCTACGACGTCAACGCGAAGTTCTCATCGATTCGCGCCTTTCTCCAAGAGCTCTCTCAGCGGCAAATTGTGGCAACTGATGATACCGTGGTACTCTCCGACTATGAGAGTGGGGAAGCGCGTACCTTTCGAGTACGCCTCACCGAGAAGCCGGACGACGACACGGGTAACGAGGACCTTCTCGAGGCGTCGGAGTAGGGGAGGCCGGGGGCCTATCGGCCTCGCCTTCGCATCGATACTCATTCTTCTCCCGCACTTGGCCGGAGCCGCAAGCTTCCCGGTCTCACTCTTCTCGGATGTTGCAGGCGCACGCGTTCACGAGCTATTGAAGGACGAACTGTCCCGAGCGATTTCCGTCGCGTCACGGCGCGGCGTGGATGAGTTTCTCCTCGAGTCGGGCGGGGAAGAACCAGGACCACCTTTCATTCGTGTCGTTGCAAGCGAGTCGGGCGCACAGCGCACGATTGTTGTAACGCTGAACACTGTCAACGGCCAGCAATCATCTCTCCTGCTGTACGCGGCCTGGGACGGCTATCTTAATCGCGCACTCTCGCAGGCCGTGGAGTACCTTGCCGCCGCCTATCACGGATTTCCAAGGCAGGAATCGCACTCTCCGCCTCGACTGGTGGACCAACTCAGGCTTGACCTCATTCCACCACCCCCTGAGTTCGCAGGTCCCAGGGGGATCTACCCGGTCGGTGTGGCAAGCAAGAGAAACGGAGCCCTGGTAATCGCCGGTTCCACCTACGCGATCGAGATGGATGGCGCTCGACGGATCACCGATTATCCCGGAGCTTCGCTGTTGGCGCAGGGAGAGTATGGCTTTGCCCAAGCAGTAGCGACAACGCCGGCGGGAACGGCCTATATGCGCGGCGCAAGCGGCCCCTACGCCTACCGTTTCGTCCCGACCAACCTCGAGGCCGAGCGCATTCCGACCTCGATCGCCGGTCCCGGGTCGCTGGCGGCTCTCACGGATGGAAGTCTCGTGGTAACGGACACGGTAAACCGCCGGGCGCTCCGTATAGAGGACCGTCAGCGCACGGAATTCCCCATCTTTCCACACGCGAATTCCTTCCTGACCGCCATAACGGGCGCCCCGGATGGGAACGTTTGGGCCTTCGATCCCCTTGAACGGCGCATATACATCTATTCGCCGGAAGGGTCAATCGTCGACACGATCATGCCGCAGCTTCCCTCCGCGGACGGTGCGAGTACCGTGGCACTTGCCGTCTATCGGGACCTTCATTTTGTCCTTCTTACGCGGACGGGGCTCTTCAAGTTCACGAGAACCGGAACACCCGTGTGGCGTATGACCTCGCTGCCGGGATTGCCCGCGGCAAGCTTCTCAGGCTTCTCGTCGCTCGCGGTGGATTCCGATGCCGGCTCGATATACCTCGTGGATACGACTCGGCGAACCCTGGTACAGCTCTACGATAGCAGCGCGACAGGAACGACGGAGATACCGAGTAGATTTGTTCACGAGTTGTCAGAGCTACGGTCGCTTCTCGCAGAGTCCCCGCAGGCCTTGGAACCACTGAAGCGCCGTGCGCGACACTACGCAGAGGTAGGTGCGGTCGCCGCGGCAGAAGCGGCGTGGTCGGATGTGCTCGACCATCATCCACGGGAGAGCGAGGCGCAGGAGGCGCTCGAGAGAATCGCCCTCGATCGGCTCTTCCAGGCAGGCATGCGCCTCGCGAGAGATGCGCGGCAGGATCTCACGGCTCTTGGGCCGGCGAGCGCGCGGGAACGCTACGGTGAGGCCTTGCGCCGCTTCGAAGAGCTTCTTGCCCGAGACCCCTTCTACCCCGAAGCGCAAGAGATGGCGGATCGTATTCGTCGGGAGCGCCGAGGGCTGAACGAAGATGCAGCCACGCAACCATCCCTGGAGTTCTTGAACGTCACAGTGGACAAGCTCTTTCCCTCCCTCATTGCGAGGTATCAGTCCCGCCCCTTCGGCGAGGCGAAGATACGAAATACCGGCGACGAAGAGCTCACCGATCTGCGCGTACTGGTAACCTTGCCGCGCTACAGCGACGCTCCGCGTGAAGCCGCGACCGTGGAGCGTGTGGCGCCGGGGGCAAGCGTAGAAGTCCCCCTCTACGTCTCCCTCAACGCGGAGGCGCTCACCTTGGAAGAGGACATGCCGGTTACCCTATCCCTTCAGGCACGTGGCCGGCGAGAAGAGGCCTCCGTCACGGCGCGAACGAGCGCCGGCACGACCCTTTATCGTCGAAGCGCAATGCAATGGACCGATACCGCCTGGCTCGCCGCCTTCGTGACCCCTAATGAGGCCACGGTGGCTCGCTTCGCTCTTGCGGTCGGTGACATAGGAGAGAACGAGATCTTACCGCGGCCGGTCTATCGGGCAATGCGAATAAGCGACGCCCTCGGCGCCTTTCGAGTCTTTTACGTTGAGGATCCGGATACCCCGATATCCGAGATCCTCGGGCGAGGGGATGTGGTGGATACGGTACGCGTGCCCCGTTCGACACTTCTCTACCGCGCCGGTGACTGCGATGACACGACCGCGCTCGTATGCTCTCTCCTGGAGGCCTCCGGCGTCTCAACCGCCTTCGTCACGACTCCCGATCACGTGCTCATGGCCTTCGACACGGGAGAGCCCTCCGTGAACGCATGGCGTTTCGAGGGTACAGATCGGCACGTGTTCACGAGTGGAGGCACTGTGTGGATTCCGCTTGAAACTACGGTGCTTCACGAGGGCTTCCGAGCAGCGTGGCGCGCCGCGACGCGCCGGATCCGCTCCATACCCAATGGCGGCAACGCCGGGTTCGTACCAGTCAAAGGCGCCAGAACGGAATATGCAGCCATTCCACTCCCGCCGCAGAATCCTTCCATTCTGCCCCCGGCCCCAGAGACTTTGCGTACGGCCTTCAATGCAGCAGCCGGCGCGCTCCACGCCGAGCTCTACGAAGGAGCGCTTGCCGATCGGCAGGCCCTCCTCGAGAACAGTAGCGGTCGCGCGCGTGTGCCCATCCTGTCTCAGATAGCCGGTCTGCACACCGCCTTCGGCGAGCTCAGCGCAGCCACCGTGGCCTTGGAAGAGGGGCTCGAGATCGCCTCGAACTCGACCATCCTGCGGGCCAACCTCGCCCAGGTGTATCTCCTCCAGGACAAGCCGCAGAATGCCATCTA
Organism: uncultured Spirochaetaceae bacterium; assembly: GCA_964413635.1. Classification (GTDB taxonomy): domain Bacteria; phylum Spirochaetota; class Spirochaetia; order DSM-27196; family PWMO01; genus CAYFQV01. The sequence goes on along the minus strand of CAYPTH010000018.1, from coordinate 3,120 downwards.
CGAGCTGGAGGCCGTACGAGAACGGCGGCCATCATCACCGCTCGTGCTCGCACTGTTGGCCCGCGCTCACCTTGCAAACGGAAATGAAGCGGAAGCCGGCGCGCTCGCGGAACGTGTCCGTGCAGTAGCACCGGAGCTCGCCGTGGGCCTCCCCGGCGGCGACGAAGGATCCTCCACTCGCGCCGGTGATGAAAGCCACGGGGGCAATGGTCGTCACTACCCCCTCCTGTGGCCGAAGGATGCGGAGGGTTTCGAGTAGGCGGGATCGTATACCACCGCTACGCCGGCTGCGTAACCAGTCGTCCGCGGCGCGCAAGTACCACAGCCGCTAGCGCGAGGCGAGGTATCAAGGCCACGCTTACTCCAATCAGGTAGACTCCGCCGGCTCCGGCCATGGTTTCCACCGCGCCAACACCGAGCACCGTGTAGGGCAAGAGAAGAACAAGGGCGGTGCCGAGACCGGGGCTTGCCTTGCCGCCCACCAATGAGCCAAGGAGTCGAACGAGGAGCTCAACAGCGGCGACCATAGCCGGAAGCGCGAGAAGCGCCGGCCCGAGAAGCGCGGTGAGGAAGGGACTCACGAGCGCCAAGGCCCAGCCCCCCACTGCCGCCGACACAAGGACAGTCCGCGGCGTAATTTGCCGTGATCCAAGATCGAAGAAGCGGTTTACGAAACGCCGGGTGCCGTCATCCGCGTGACTCGCATACTGGTGAATCAGCATCACCGGCACAAATAGCATTGCGACGAAGGTCGCAGGCTCCACACCGGCAAACGATAACGGCAGTAGCAGCGCAACCACAAGCGCGACCGGGAGGGCGGTTCGAGCCCAGTTCTTCTCCAACCACGAAAGGAATGATTCAGATTGTGACATTGCATTCGCAGTCTACGGAGTCCCGGCAGCTCTGACAAGACGGTCATCGTCCGCTCAGGTACTCCCGTAAGTAGCGCCCCGTATGAGAGTCCGCAGCCTCGGCCACCTCTTCCGGGGTTCCCCACGCGACAATCCTTCCGCCTTCGTCTCCCCCTTCCGGCCCTAGGTCGATGACGCAATCAGCCGCCGCAATCACGTCCACATCGTGCTCAATCACAACCACCGTATCCCCTCGATCGACCAGTCCCTGCAAGACGGCAACGAGCTTTGCCACGTCCGACATGTGAAGACCCGTTGTCGGCTCATCAAGGACATAGAAGGAGCTCCCCGCCTTGTGGCCCGCGATTTCGGCGGCCAGTTTTACCCGTTGTGCCTCGCCACCGGAGAGCGTCGGGCTCGGTTGGCCGAGGTGCAGGTAGCCCAAACCGATGTCGGCAAGAAACTGCAGCGGTCGCGCTACATCGCTATGCGCCGCAAGGAAGCCCAGCGCCTCGTCCACCGTCATTTCCAGCACATCCGCGATGTTCTTTCCGCGGTAGAGCACTTCGAGTGTCTCGGCATTGTACCGCCTGGCGCGGCACGTGGAGCAGGGGACGTAGGCTACCGGCAGAAGCGGCATCTCGATGCGATGCCGGCCCTGGCCCTTACAATCCTCACATCTGCCTCCGGTAACGTTGAAGGAGAATCGCCCCGGACCGTAGCCACGCGCCCGTGCCTCGCTGGTTCGAGAAAAGAGCTCGCGAATGCCGTCCATGGCACCGACATAGGTTGCAGGTACCGACCGAGGCGTGCGACCGATCGGCGACTCGTCGATCTCGTTCGCCCGGACGAAGGACTCCCATCCGGAAACTTCCCTGGCGACCGAGGGCGGAGTCTTTCGCGCGACGAGTGCGTGCACGCTCCCGTAGGTAATGTCTCGAAGCAGTGTGGACTTGCCTGAACCGCTTACGCCGGTTACGCAGACGAGACGGCCCTTGGGAATATCAACATCCACGTCCTTCACGTTGTGGAGCTCGGCCCCGCGTACTGAGAGCGCGTCGGCATCGGCGAGGCCGCGACGTCGCCATTCGCGAACTCCCCTGTGCTCGCGGAGGTATTCGCCGGTTATCGAGTCCGGATGCGCCTCCACCTCCGCCGGCGTTCCCGTTGCCACAACAGCGCCGCCGTTCGTTCCCGCCCGCGGCCCCATATCGATAACGAAGTCGGCGCGGCGAATGACAGGCTCCTCGTGCTCGACGACGACGACGGTGTTGCCTTCGTCGCGGAGCCGTTGCAGGGAGCGAAGAAGCGCCTCGGTGTCTCTCGGGTGCAAGCCTACCGTCGGCTCATCCAATACGTAGGCGCATCCCCGGAGGCGCGAGGAAAGCTCCGCGGCAATTCGCACCCGCTGAGCCTCCCCTGTCGACAGCGTATTCGTCCCCCGGTGCAACTGGAGGTAGCCGATGCCGAGCTCCGACAACACTTCCAGACGGTGGTGCAACTCGGGAAGAATCCGTTCCTTTACGAGTCCGGGAACGTGCTCTAAAGTCTCTACAAACGCCTTCACCTGATGAATGGATTGCAGTCCCAGCGCACCAATATCCCATCCGTCTACGGTTATGGCGCGCGCCTCCGGGCGAAGTCGGGTACCTTCGCAGTGGGAGCACACCGGGGCATCTACCTCATACTCTCCGATTTCTCGCTCGACCCCGGAGCCGGCACACCACGTACACGCGCCGTAGCGGTCGGTGAAGCTGAACAGACGCGGGTCCGGTACCGGCAGCGTCTCTCCGCAACGCGGACAGTCGTGCCTCGCGGAGTAGTACCTTCCGGCGGCGTCCTCAGCCTCCTCCGGGAGGCTGCCGTCGTAGGGAAGCACAAACACGTCGCCCTCTCCATCGCTGAGGGCAGCCTCAACAGCGCTCTTGAGCGTCTCGAGCTTGTCCGGTCCCGCAGGTGTCTCGGCAACAAGGAAGTCGATGTCGTGAAGCTTGTACCGTTCCAGCTCGGTACGCTCTGAGGCGTCCTCGAAGCGACCGTCCACGCGGAGCAGTCTCATCTCCCTTGCCCGGGCGCGCTCGAAGGCTTCCTTATGCAACCCCTTCTTCATACGAATCACCGGAGCGAGGATGGCAACGTTGCGTCCCTCGAAGGCGTGGCCAATGCGTTCCGCAATTTGCCGCGCGTCCGCGGCCTCGCCGGGCGTTCCACAGTTTGGACACCGTGGCATTCCCGCGGCCGCGTAGAGCAGCCGTAGGTAGTGGTACAC
>CAYPTH010000017.1:11517-37951 GCA_964413635.1 uncultured Spirochaetaceae bacterium | reverse complement strand
GATGTCATTATCTGGGACGATACCTACGACCGCAATGGCGACGGTGCGTGGGGCGACGAGCTCACACACACCGGGATTGTGGTTCACGTGTACCCGGACGGGCAGATTGAGTACGTGCACCACAACTACCGTCGCGGCGTAGTGATCGCGTTCATGAACCTGCACGACCGGGACACCTACCAGGTGCAGAAGGGCAATGAAGTTCTCACCGTGAACTCCGCCATGCGCATGAAGAGCCACCGCTACATCCGGCCGGAGATGTGGCTTTCGAGTCACCTCTTTCGGAGTTACGCCAGACTTACCGAGCTACCGGCAGAGTGAGTTGGCGCCCGCTTTTCAACAGGCTGCGTGATCCGGTCAGAATCGCCGTTTCAGCGACAGATCGAGGAGCCAAGAGAGGGTATTCCGCGCCCCGGAGGGCTCCAACTTCTCGAGCTCGCGAGCAGCCCGTGCCACATAGCGCTCGGCAGCATCACGTGCGCGATCGATCCCGCCGAGCTCCGTGACCAACTCCACAACTTCCGGAACGCGCGCGGCGGGCACCGTCCCTCGAACGGCTTCCGTCAAGCGTCCGTCATCGCGTTCCAATGCGTAGAGAACCGGGAGCGTCAGCACTCCGGAAACGAGGTCGGTCCCGACGGGCTTTCCGAGCTCTTCCTCGGTTCCGGTGAGATCCAAGAGGTCGTCAACGACCTGAAACGCCATCCCCAAGTTGTAGCCGAAGCGCCGGAGAGCCTGCGCGTCTGCACTGATTACCCCGCTCTCGCCGGCACCAACGTGGCAGCTCAACATGAAGAGCAGCGCCGTCTTCGCTGAGACTTGGCGGTAGTACTCCCGCGGACTCTTGGGGCCTCCTGAGGGGAGGCTTTCGTCAATCTGGCTCTGGCAGATGTGAGTTACGCCGCCGGCGAGAATCTGCGCGTTCTCCATGGTCGCGTCCTGCGAGAGCAGCGAGAAGCAGGAACTGAAGAGCAGATCCCCCATGAGGATGGCACGACGGTTGCCGTGAACAGCGTGGACGGCAGGGGCGCCGCGACGCCGTTCGGCGCCGTCAATTACATCGTCGTGGACCAAGGTAGCCATATGCAGGATCTCTACCGCCGCCGCAATGCGGTACATCTTGTCGTCCGGGGCCTGTGAGAAGCCGATCGGAGAAAGCGGTTGACCACGACCCGGCCAGATCGAGCGGAGCCCACGGCGAGGCGCCGCCTCGCGCCGACCACTCCGAGCGCTGAGCAGCACCAGTGCGGGGCGCAGCATCTTTCCGGTATTCGCTACCGTCTCTAGCAGGGAGGCTCGAATGCGTACCGAGCTCTCTTCGGCGACACCGGTAATCGTGTCCTGCACACGCTCCAGGTCGTGACGCAGGACGGGCGTGTTCTTCCAGAATGATCGCTGTGGTGAATTGAGGGAACGACCGGCGGTCCCGTCTGGGCCGCCGGTCACAAAGGCAAGATCCATGTTCTCTTCGACGCGCTAGTTCTTGAGTCGAGGCTCTCCGACATACAGGTACGTCTTCTGCGCCAGTCGCGTTCGGTTCCACCAGTTATGCAGCCACGGCATGACGTAGTGGTCCAAGCCGAAGCCCCGTCCGGCACCGCCGAGCATGACGATGGAGGCGAAGATGTACCACAGGAGCTCGGGATTCCCCCAGCCTGAGGCGATAAAGGCCAAGCCGAGAATGATCGACACGCCCGCCGCCAGGAAGGTGAAGAGCCCGCCGACCAAGGCCAGGCCAACCGCGACCTGAGCAAGTACCACAAGGGCCTGCATGATGAAGGCCAGGGCCGGGGAGGCGCTCAAGACGCTCTCCGCGAACCAGGTCCAGATCCCGAGGGCCTCGATCAAAGGCTCGCCGTACTCGGATGCGGTCTGAGCAGCTTGTCCCGCAGCCTCACCGGCGGCCTCTGCGCCGCCTTCCCATTCGGGAGATGCGGAGCTTCCCGCGTCACCGAAGGAGACACCCGGCAGATAGATCGACGAGGTCGCGGGGTTGAATATGCCCCCTTCGCCCGGGCTGATCCATCCTTCACTGATGTGCTTAATGCCCTCGGACAACCACTTTGCGCCCAGCCAGATTCGCAGCGGCAAAGCCCAGTAGTTTGGAATCTTCCACGCCAGATGACCGCCAATGAAGGAGCGGCGGTGCTTGATGGTGAAGAACTCGTGCTGCAGATACTCCCACACCGCGTTCACGCCGGCCAGGCCGAGGAGATAGTGCAGGTTAATGAGATGCTTCGAGGCCATGGCCAGGAAGCCGGTAAAGGAGAGGCCAAGAACGTAGGCCACGCCGTAGCGCCCGCCGAGGGATACCATGAAACCGTGGTAGTTCGGCTTGAAGGACTTCTTTTTGCCCTTCTTCTCGATCTCCGCGGCAACGTTCTCCGCCGCCACCTCCGCGGTTTGGAGAGCGGTTTCTACAATCTGCGGCACAACCTTTTCTTCGTGGATGTACCAGATCATGTCGCCCGCCATGTAGACGTTGTCGAAGTCCACCGACTGCATGTGGTCGTTGACCAGGATTCGGCCCCGTTCACCAACGACGTAACGCTCTTCTTCTTCGAAGCTACACCCGGCCATACCGTGGATACCCTCGACGGTGGACGCCTCGGTCTCGGTACCACTGGCGCACTGCCCCTTGGTGAGCTCGATCTTCGATGTGAACTCCGAACCGTGAATACCGGCAGTCCAGATGAAGGTGTCGGTCTCGAGGGTTTCCTCATCGCCAATGGTGATCTTTCCCGGCTCCGCCTTTGTGATGGGCGCGTTGAGCATGATCTCGGCCCCCTTCTGGCGAAGGTACCGACTCGCCTTACGGCGAAGATGATCGGGAAAGATCGGGAGGATGCTGTCCATCATCTCAATGACAATGATGCGAACCTCATCCTCGGCAATGTGGTACTTCGGGCAGAGCACTTCCTTGCGCTCGAGGAGCTCGCCTGCAAGCTCTGCTCCGGTGAATCCGCCGCCGGCAATGGCGAAGGTCAACAAGCGGCGGCGCCGCTTCGGATCGGGCTCCTTCGCGGCCTCGCGGAACATTTCCTCAACTTGCGTCCGGATTCGAATGGCGTCCTCGAGGGACCAACAGGTGAAGCTGTTCTCCTGAACACCGGGAATATCGAAGAATTCAGGCTCACCGCCGGCCCCAATGATGAGGTAATCGTAGGGATACTCGTTGACCTTCGAGACACACTTGTTGTTGTGAAAGTCGATGGTTTGGATCTCATCGATCTCCACATTCACCCGTTTTCCGGCAAAGATCTTCGCGAAGCTGACCTGTACGGATTCTGCCTCGGTCCGCGAGCCGGCCACCTCATGAAGCTCAGTCATGAGCGTGTGGTACGGATTCTTATCGATGAGGGTGATCTCGACATCCTCATCTTTTTTGAACTTCTTGTATAGCTTCTTGGTGGCTTCGACGCCACCGTAGCCGCCACCGAGCACGACGACTCGTGTCTTATCCGACATGGTGAACCCCTCTTCGATCCCAAGTGTTTTTCTGCTTCCGCTCTATCTTACGGCAGCAGAGAGATGTATGCCAGTCTAATGACTGACGACAAGATTGCAAAATGATTATTGACTGTGGTACTAGTACTCAGATGGTACACATTTTCCGCGCGCTTGCCCACCCTATTGGCGCCGTAATCGTCGGCGTTTTATCGATAACTTTGTTCAGCGGCTGTTCCGAGTCGAGCTTTGACCCCGTTCGCGAGGGAAAGCTGCTGCTCGGCACTACCATAAACGTGACCCTGTACGAAGAGGGCCCCGACGATGTATTCGACCGCGTCTTCGATCGTGTTCAAGAAATCGAAGAAAGAATGAGCACGAGCACGGACGACTACGATAGCACCGAACTGCTCGAGGTGAATCGCAGCGCCGGAATCGCACCGGTGGAGGTTTCGGCGGACACCTTCGAAGTCGTTCGGCGCGCCCTCGAATACTCCGAGCTCACGAACGGCGCCTTTGACGTTACCATCTACCCCCTTGTCGAGCTCTGGGGCATCGGCACGGAAGGAGCGAGGGTCCCTTCGGAGCAGGAGATCCAGGCGCGCCTGGATCTGATCGACTACCGAAAGGTCGAGCTCGACCCTGAAGCACGAACCATCTATCTCCCGGAGACGGGGATGGGGCTCGACGTCGGTGCGATCGCGAAGGGCTACGCCGCGGATGAGGCGCGGCGAATTCTGCGGGAAGCCGGCGTGGACAGCGCTCTTCTCGACTTCGGCGGCAACATTCTCACGGTGGGACGGAAACCGAGCGGTACGCCGTGGAGCATCGGTATTCAGAACCCCGACGACGGTCGCGGACGCTTTCTCGGCATCTTGGAGTCGGGTCCCCGGGCGGTCGTGACATCCGGCGATTACGAGCGCTTCTTTATCCAGGACGATGTGCGCTACCACCATATTCTGAGTAGCCGGACCGGTTATCCCGCGCGACCGGGCCTCGCGAGCGTTACAGTCGTGACGGAGGATTCAACGGATGCCGACGCTCTTGCAACGGCCTTGTACGTGATGGGCGCTGAAAAGGGTCTTCCCTTCGTCGCCGAGCTCGATGGTGTCGAGGCCGCCTTCGTCAGCCACGACGCCCAGGTCTACATGACCGAAGGGATGCGCGCGTCGTTCGATATCACCCACACCGAGTTCGAGGCCGCTCCCTGGCCGGAAGGGGCGGATGACGGCGCCGCCCTCGCCCCGACGCCCACGGGAGAGTGAGACCTCAGAAGGTCTGCCCGTCCACCGGTTGAGCCTCCCCTCCCTCGACGCGAATAAAGACCCGGTTGGGCAGACAGGCTATCCACTCACCCGATTTCGAGGCCCACCCGGCTGCAATACAGATCTTCTCTCGGCAGGGCGACTCGGTGACGTGGATGCGCCCGTCGACTACCTCGACGTGGGTTTTTCCGAGGGGCCCTTCCAGATCGAATTCTTGATTCTGCTGCAGGGCGTAGACGAATTCCGCCTCTTGGGTCTCGATCCGCGCCACGCTGCCCTCCTCGCCGCCACTGTAGGCGTAGACGGAGAAGGCAAGGACTACCAGGATTGCCAAAATGAAGGCGGCGTAGTCAAATATCTTGAACCGCACTGATTGCTCCTGACTCATACTGTGAACCAGAATGTGCCGGTCTCGCAAGCCGGCTCCGTTGGAGCGACCGGTTTGTCTTCGACGCGGGATTTCGCTATTGTTGCGGTGCAAGAACTGAGGCATTCGAACAATTGCTAGGGAGAACGTATGCAAGAGATCGCGGGGATCATTTTAGCCTTTGCCTTCATCTTCGCGGTGATCGGCGTCGCGCAGTTTCTGGTGACGAGGAAGGCGGTCACGCCGGCGGTAGCGCGCAAGATCATTCACATCAGTGTGGCACACTGGTGGTTGATTGCCATGGCGTTTCACGAGGTCCTCTGGGCCGCGTTGGTCGGGCCGATCGTCTTCATTATCCTCAACTATCTCTCCTACCGCGGCCAGGTAGTCACCGCTATGGACTCCGACGAGAGTAGCGGCAATCCTGGTACGGTTTACTTTCCCATCTCCCTATTGATCCTGGTTCTATTGACCTACGGTGGGCAGGTGCCTATCTACGTCGGCGCTGTTGGTATTCTGGTAATGGGCTACGGCGACGGACTGGCGTCGCTCTTCGGAATGCACTTCGGGCGACCACATACGACGGTATTCCGCGGTACCAAGAGCTTTCTAGGAAGCGTAACCATGTTCGTCGCCTCCTCTCTCGTAACACTCACCATTGTCAGCCTGACCGATCAGTTTACCGGCTCACTCGTTTTGGCTGCACTTGCGACCGGCGCCGTGGCAACACTGATCGAGTATGTGACCCCATTCGGTTTGGATAACCTCACGGTTCCCATTCTGACGAGCCTATTCTTCGCCGGGGTGTTCGCGTGACGCTGTGGCTTCGGATAATCGTTGGGATTGTACTCAACGGCGCCGCCGCCCTCTGGGCCTACCGGCGCGGCTCGGTCACGCGGGGTGGCGGCATTGCCGGACTCGCAGTGGGAACCGGCATCGTCGCCGGGGCCGGACTATTCGGCTGGGGACTGCTCATGCTCTTCTTCTTGAGCTCCACCGCATTGGGAAAGGTGAAGCAAGACCGCAAGCAAGATCTCACCGCCATGCACGCGAAGGGCAACCGCCGCGACGCGGAGCAGGTGCTGGCGAACGCCGGTATCGGCGTGGTAACGAGTTTACTCTACGGGCTAACTGCCTGGCCCGGATTCCTCTTGGCGGCGGGCGTCTCCTTTGCCGCAGCCAACGCGGACACATGGGCCAGTGAAATTGGCGTGCTCAGCGGACGGGACCCGGTGTCCATCCGGACGGGAAAACGCGTGCCCCCCGGCGCAAGTGGCGGGGTGACGCTTCTCGGTCTCGCCGCATCAGCCGGTGGTGGAGCATTCATCGGCCTCTATTATGTTCTTCTGGCACCGCTTCACGGCACCGTGCCACTGCCGGCCGTGTGGATCCTTGTGATCATGACCGCGGGCGGTCTTTTCGGGTCGATCATCGACAGCTTTCTCGGAGCCACCGTGCAGGCGCAGTACACCGACGTGCAAACCGGTCGCTACACGGAACATCCCGAGAGCGCCGCCGGCGCCAACGTCCTTCGCCGCGGCTTCGCCCGAATCACCAACGATACCGTAAACTTCTTGAGCTGCGCCGGCGCAACCGCAGCGTCCATCCTTACCGCCGTCGCGATAGTGTGACCTCCAGGTCGCTGTCCGGCCGGCCGATCTCGAAGGCGAAGCTCCCATCCGGCCGCACGGACCCAAGCTCCGTGGATTCCTCCCCGGAACGGCGGAGTGTTGCTGTTGTCTCGGCCGATCCGAAGGGCCGAACGAGACGCCAACCGCCACTTCGGCCTGCAAAACCCCGCTGCGTCGGTGTTACGGTCATGGAACGAGACTCGCGACGCCAGGTGATTTCGTAGAGATCGAAGTCCCCCGCTTCGTGTCTGAGCGTCTCGCCGTCGTCCTCGTAGTAGGTCAGGTGGACATCCGGCCCGCCGCTCGCCGCAGTCGAACCAGGAGCGGCCACCCCTTCCGTGGCGGCAGTCCCCGCGGCATTTCGCGCGGCAGTCCCCGCCCCCGCCTTCCCCGCCCCGTCGAAAAGCCACAGCTCGAGGGAAACCTCGTGGAAGGCGCGGGTCGACTGCACCGCGGGGATCATGGGAAGGATCGCGGGAAGCTTCACGAAGAGCGGAATTCGATCCAGAGGCGCATCGACGAGGACATTCCCGGGACCGTTGCGCACTTCGCCGGTCCAGAAGTCCTGCCATCGTCCCGCCGGAAGATAGACGGCGCGAGCAGATACGCCGGGCTCGGTGATGGGAGCAATCAGAAGCGACTCGCCGAGGAGAAACTCGGAGTTGAGGTTTCGTACCCGCTCATCCTCCGGATAGTGCCAGAGGAGGGGCCGCATGACCGGGGTACCGTTCGCCGCGTGCTCGCGGAAGAGCTGGTAGATGTAGGGCAGAAGGCGATAGCGGAGCTGCAAATACTTCCGGGAGATCGCCTCAACTTCCGCTCCGTAGCTCCACGGCTCCTGATCCTTGGTCACCGAGTTCGCGTGGTTCCGGAAGAACGGGGTGAAGGCGGCGCACTGGAGCCACCGGGCGAAGAGCTCCGGCGTTGGGTTCTCCTGAAAGCCACCGACGTCGGCCCCGGCAAAGCCCACGCCGCTGAGGCCGAGTCCGAGAAGCATGGGAATGGAGGCGGCGAGATGCTCCCACCAGCTGTGGTTGTCCCCGGTCCATACCGCGGCGTAGCGCTGAATACCGGCGTAGCCTGCACGGGTCAGAACGAAGGGGCGCCTCCCGGGGCGCGCGAGCTCTGCTCCGCGACGCGTCGCCCGGCACATGAGCATGCCGTAGACATTGTGGTAGGCGTCCTTGCTCCGCGGCCGCCCGTCGCCGTCCATGGTGACCGTGGAGGGCGGGGTGAAGGCGGTGCGGTTGTAGAAGTCCCCGGTGAAGTCGGCGGGCTCGTTCATGTCGTTCCAGATCCCGGCCACTCCGACAGCAAAGAGCGCCTGGTGGTGAGCCCCCCACCACTCCCGCACCTCGGGCTTTGAGAAGTCGGGATAGACCGCCGTGCCCGGCCAGACACGGCCGGCGTAGACCTCTCCCGTCTCGGTGCGGCAGAAGGCGTTTAGAGCGAGCCCGGAGGTGTAGACCTCATAGTCGGGGTCGACCTTCACACCGGGGTCGACGATCGTTACGGCGTGGAAGTCGAGCTCCGCCAAGCGGTCCATGAGCGCCCTGGGATTCCGGAAGGTCGCCGGGTCCCAGGTGAAGATGCGGTAGCCGTCCATGTACTTGATATCGATGTGAATGACATCCGCCGGAAGCTCGCGCCGTCGCAACTCCTGCGCGATCTCCTCCACCCGCTCCGCCGGGGTGTAGGTGTGCCGACTCTGATGGTAGCCGAGGGACCACAGGGGCGGCATGGGCGGTCGTCCGGTGAGGCCGACGTAGCGCTGCACCACCTCGGCAGGGGAATCACCAATGAAAACGTAGGCGTCGAGGAGCGCGTCCTCCACCGCAGCGGTGAGTACCTCCTCCCGCCGCTCGCCGCAGTCGAACCAGGAGCGCCCGGGGGCATCGACAAAGACCCCTGCCCACCCATCCCCGACGGGTAGGAAGAAGAAGGGGATGCTCTGGTAGAGGGGATCGCGGCTGGGAAGGTGAGTCGGATCGTCCGAGTTCCACATTTGGTAGGTGCGGCCACGGCGATTCAGGTAGCCGGTCTTCTCCCCCAGGCCGTAGATCGGTGCCGCGGTCCCAACGGCGAAGTCCAGCGCAATGCCGGCGGAGCTCCAGCGAAACGCGGCCTCCGGGGTCGTAGCCAAGCGGCGGGGGCCATCGCGTCGCTGCGCGGAGGATCCGACCGCCGGGCCCAGGGAAAAGGCTCCGCTCTCGGGGTCCAGCGCCAAGGTGAGCGCTCCCGAGCGGACAACGACCATGCTGTCGGTGTCATCAACCGTCGGTGCGGCGACGGGCGGTGCGGCGACGGGCGGTGCCGCGACGGCCGGCGACGACTCGACCACCGCGAATGAGGGTGGCGCTTCCACGCTGCGCCGCGACGTGACGAGGAGACGAAGCGTGTCATCATCGACAGACATGATTCGCATCAATCCCCGGCGAAAGGTCAGGTCCACGCCGTCTTCGTTGGCCGTGTGGTGAATGATGGAGCCGGAGTGGACTTCCTCGCTGTCGAAGAGGTCGAAGTCCCGCTCGCCCCGTGGAAAGAGATTCGCGTCTAATTCGTTGTGTTGCATTGTATTATCTACGAGAGTGTTTCCCGCATCCACTGTAGGTAGTCGGGGTGACCGTCATCCACGGCAAAGAGGAGAAACTCGGGCACCTCGTAGGAGTGGTGCGCCTTGAGATAGGCAATAATTCGATCGCGATTCTGGTTCTGCGTCTTGAGAAAGAGCAGGCTCTCGCGGTCCACCTCGACACGGCCCTGCCACACGTAATGGCTCTGGGCGCCGGAGAGGACTTGTACGCACGCCGCCAAGCCCTCGTCGACCAAGCCCTGGGCGATCTCCTGCGCCTCGTCTTCCGGTGCGGTGATGATGGCCAAGGCCAGGGCGTTTGGATTCTCCCCTACTCCGTCGCTCATTGCGCCTCCTCGGCGCGCTCTGCCGCCGCGGTGACCTCGACGTCCAAGACTATAATGAAGCGCTCTTCCTGCTTGCCGATGCCATGAATAAAGCGGTTATCAATGCGCGTCCCGATCTTCGGCGCAGGCTCTATCTGTTCGTCGCCGAGGGTGATCACTTCCTGGACGGAATCGGCCACGGCGCCGATCACCGCGGAGTCGCCCTCCATATTGACTTCGAGGACAATAATGGAGGTATCCACGGTGGTTTCCGCCTCTTCCATACCGAACTTGAGACGCAAGTCAACGACGGGCACAACGCTTCCACGGAGATTGATCACACCCTTCATGAACTCCATGGTCCGCGGAACCTTGGTGACCGAGGTGTACTCTAGAACTTCCTTTACCTGCGTGACGGCGACCGCGTAGGTTTCGCCCGCCAAGGTGAATGTTAAGTATGTCTTGCTCATGAGAGACCTTCCCGTCGTTGCGAGAGTTTCGCTACAAGCCGCTCCGCCGCCTTGCTGGTCATGCCGTGTTTCTCACACGTTGCGCGTATCATTTCAGCTTGGCCGGCAGCATCGCCTTCCGCTGAGATCAGGTCGATGAGAACGGCGTGCTCCTGCGCAGAGAACGAGACGCTTCCCCAGATGTACTCCGCGAAGGCCTCGGAGGCAATGGGGCAGACGCGTTTCAGAATGTCCATAATGGTCTCTGCGTAGGCACGAATCTCGTACTGCGCATGGCTATCGAGCCGTAATTCCAAGAAGTGGAAGAGATTGTGCAGGTCCATCTGCCAGTAGAGCTCGGTGTAGAGGCTCAACGGCAGGTCAATCCGGGCGAGCTCTCGCGCCAGTCCCGTATCCAAGAGCGCTTCGTAGTGGCTGTAGGTGCGCTCTTGGTGCCCGTGAATGTCGTCACGGATTTGCGCTGCAATCTCGTCCGGGAGAGGGGCATCCTCGCGGCCCTGCTTGTTGTCGCCGCTCTGACCGGCAATGACGGCGGGATCCGGTTCATAGAACTCCGCCTCCATGACACTGTAGCGCCCCGATATTTCATTGACCCGCGCCGTACGGTGTCGAATCCACTGTCGCGCGACGAAGATGGGCATCTTCACGTGGAAGGTGAGGACCACTTGCTCGAAAGGGGAGGTGTGCTGGTTTCGCAGGAGATAGTTGATGAGCCCCTTGTCCTGCCGGAAGGACTTGGTTCCCCCACCATAGGAGACGCGCGCTGCCTGGACAATGCGCTGGTCGCAGCCCATGTAGTCAACCAAGCGAACGAAGCCCTTGTTGAGAACGGGAAACTCGGTATCGAGGATTTCTTCCGCTTCCGGTACCAGGCAATGACCCACGATGCACGAACCTCTTTCGACCCCCAGAGTAGCAGATCCGACGTATCGATAGAAGGGCGGCCGGGGGGCGCGGCCCGGCGGCCGGCGAGTTGGCGCTACTCCCCCCGACCGCCGGCCTGTACGGCCTGTTCGGCCTGTTCGGCCTGTACCACCGCGCGCCGCCGTGCCAGGTAGTACTCCTGCCAGGGCGGCGACATCTCGGGGAGGGCGTCCATGGGATACACAACGAATCCACCGCTCGGCTCACGAACGTTGGCAATGTGAAGCGGATCCACCTTGGCTACACTTGCACCTTCATCGAACCGCGTAACGGTAACGCGGAAAATGGCCGAGTCACCGGTAAAGGCGCGGCGACGGCCGGCATCCTGCGGCCCGAGATAGTGCATCTGCCCGGACACGAAATTGCCGGTGGAGTTAAGGATGACCGCGCTCGTCCCGTTGCGCCGACGGTAGTACGACCACGGTTGCAGCACGTGAGGATGGTGACTCCACACGACCGTCGCGCCCTTCACGGCCAACTCTCGCAGGAAGGCGCTCTTCTCCGGGTCCGCGAGGAGCGCATACTCCACACCTCCGTGAATCGAGACGACAACGACGTCATGGGTCTGCGCCGCCATTGCGACCGAGCTCCCGAGGCGGCGCCGATCCTGCACATCACGCAGATCGACGAAGTTCACCAGATCGATGCCTCGGCTCGGATCGTTGACAAAAAGCGTGACCGCAATGAAGGCAAGCTGCCAATCCCGCACGGTGATGGTCTGAATCCGGAATCCCTCGTCCCGGCTCTTCTTGATACCCGAAAACCAGATCCCGTGGGAGTCTCCGAGCCGGGTCATGCTCTGCAAGGTTCGCCGAATCGAGCCGGCGCCAAAGTCGGTTGTGTGATTGTTCGCAAGGGAGAAGACGTCGAAGCCGCCCTCGATCGCGGCGACAACGTACTCAGGGTGGGCATTGAAACGCGGATACGTGGAGTAGGGTCGCATTGGATCGACCGGAAACTCGAGATTGGCGAAGCTCAGGTCGTCACGTTTGAGTACGCGAGCCACGGGCGCGTATATGTCGGCGAAGGAGCGCATGGAGTAGTTCACGCGGTGCGCCATGATGTCGCCGACAAAGCTCAGCTGCAGCGTGTCCGGTGCTTGCACCGCGGAAACGGCGGCAACTGCCGGCGGCCGGTAGGGCGGGAGCCCGTGCACCGGCCCGGAGCGCTCCACGGGCACCTGACATGCAGAAAACACCACCGCCGTGAACAGCGCAACGAGGGGAAAAGCTGAGGCAGCAAGTGGCCGACACCTGAGCACATGTGTAGTATATTCGCAATGCGGGAGGCTCGCATGCGCTGGAGGCTACTGATGCTCATTGCCCTCGTCGCCACAACGGGCGTAATCGCGCCGGTGGTGGCGCAGGAGGACCCGGTCTCCGTTGTCGGGGAGCGACAGGACGACGGCAGCTACCACTTTTACGCCTCGAGTAGGCACATCATTCCGACCTATATCCGCGTCTCCTTCGAGTCGCTCACCAATCTCGAGGCCGATGTCTCCCTTCCCTTCACCATGGTGCTGGAGCCGGGTACCGACCGGAGACACATCTTTTCCTTGGCGGTGGAAGATCCGGCACAGAGCCGCGGCTACCGTTTGGCGTGGACCTACGTCCGTGGGAACCCCGAGAGCGCCGAGCACGATGACTCCCACACGTATCTCTTTCCATTTGCGCACGGAAGCAAGCACCGCGTGACCCAAGGCTTTCAGGGCGACTTCACCCATTTCGGGGAAAACGAGTACGGCGTCGACTTCGATCTCGACCGTGACACCAAGGTCTTCGCCGCCCGGGACGGGCTGGTCGTCGAGGTCAAGGAAGACTCGAGCCGCGGTGGCGCTTCGGCATCGTATAGCAAGCACGGCAACTATGTTCTCGTCTACCACGACGACGGCTCGTTCGGGAACTACGTGCACCTTCGCAAAGATGGCGCCGTCGTCGATCCCGGAGAGCGGGTCGGCGCGGGGGATCACATCGGCTTCAGTGGCGCCACGGGCCGCGCATCGGGGCCGCACCTCCACTTTGATGTGCGCCTCCCCCAAGCCGACGGCACCATGCAGTCCATCCCGATCGAGTTCCTCCGCTATACCGGCAATAGCGTCTCCCCGGAAGAGGGACGGCACTATTACGCCTACCATCCGGGAAACCCCGACTTCGAGGTATCCTTCGGTCGAAACATCTCGAATGAAGACTATGCGGACTATCAAGCCTCCGTCGAGGAGACCAACACCATTGAGTTTCGCACGGAGCAGGTCGACAGCACCTACATCGCCTTCGTCGTGAATGGATACGACCGGGAAGTCACCTTAGAGGTAGAAATTGTTCGCCGCGGCATGACTGCCACCAAGAAGAGCCCGATCACCATCACGGTTCCCCCACTCACCGAGCGCTTCCTCGTCATTCTGCGGCCGGAGGCCGGGGTGGCCCGGGCGCAATACGGGTTCAACGCGCGGAGCGTACCCCAACGGTGATCCGGGACGTATCAAGACGCTCCCATCAACAGGCTTCTATCTGCGATCCGGGGGCCGGATGTCGGGAATACGCGCAGCGAACAGCGGCTGCGCGGAAGCACTCACAGCAGTTGCGACGGCTCAGTCGGACGCGCCACGAAGATGAACTCCGAGCCGCTGCCAATGGCGCGATAGTCGTGGCCGCCGAAGGAGTGCAGGATCTCGAAACCGGAGGCGGTGAGGAGCACCTCGAACTGATACTGGAAGTAGTAGCGAAGGGCAAAGGAGTCGGTTAGCGTCTGAGCTTCCCCTTCCGCGCCGTGGACGTAGAAGCTTGCTTCCGAGTACATGATCTGACTCTCTCGGTCGATGTGGAGTCCGCGTCTGGATCGGGTGATGGTCTGTCCCGTTCCCGGGATTCGGCGGATCCAGTCGACGTGCTCACCCAGAAACGACTCGTCGGGATGCGCGTAGGTACTGAAGAGGTCGATAATGAGAAGCCCGCCTGCAACTAGATGGCGCCGAATGGCAGCGAGCGAGGAGACGGCATCATCCTGGCTCGTGAGCGCCTGGAAGCCGCGAAAGGGCACAATGATTGCGTCGTAGCGCTCATCCAGCGCGAAATCCGCCATGTTGCCGTGGTGCAGATCAATGCGGGCGGCAACCTCGGCTGGTACCCGGCTCAGCTTGGCCCGAAAGACGCGGAGCATTTCCTCCGATAGGTCGAGCCCGTCGATCACGTGGCCGGCTTGTGCCATTGCAATGGTAACGCGCCCCGTGCCACAGGCCAGCTCGAGGATTCTCGAAGGCGTCTTATGGATGAAGTGACCGAAGAAATCTATATCGTGGTAGGCGAGATCCGCCGTATCCAGATCGTAGAGCCAGGCCGTCTGCTGAAATAGATTGTTCACGACGCCGTCGTTGCCTCCTCCCCGAGTAGCGTCGGAAACTCGCGCCAGGAGCGTATCTCGAGAGCGCCCGGCGGCAGGTCCGCATCTTCTTGCTTCTTGTTGTACCAAACGGGCCGGATGCCCGCCGCGGCTGCGCCGCGCACATCGTAGCGGATGGTGTTGCCGACGTACCAGGCGCGGTCGGCAGGCACTGCGGCGCGTCCGAGGGCGGCGGCGAAGACCCGCGGGTGCGGCTTTCGAAGGCCCACGTCCGCCGAGGCGATGATGAACTCGAAGTATCGATCCATCCCATGTGCGGCAAGCTCGTGCCGCAAGGTCGCTTCCGAAAACGAGGTGTTGCTGATCACCGCTTGGCGGCAGCCGGCCGCCCGGGCGCCCTCGAGGGCCGCCGCAATCCCCGGCTCCGCCGCGAAGGCGAGTGCGTGCCGCCAATAGGCAAGCTCGAGATCCTCGGGTGTGACATCGAAATCGACATCGAAGTGATTGTAGAGAAGCCGATGAAAGGCCTGCTGCGAGTATTCCATGCCGGTCGCCTCACACCGCGCGTCAAAGATCTCGTTCAACTCGAGAGTCAGAGGCAGAATCTCTTCAACGGTCACGTTTCGCGGATTTCGCGCGAGTGAGAGGAGGTGCGAGATGCCGGCCGTTGGATCGTAGCCCCGTGTTTCGAGAAGCGTGTCACCGACGTCGTAGAGGATCAACTCGGGGAGATTCAACTCATCGTGGCGCTCGGTCATCTCGGCTCCTTCTACCAGAGGGGTTCCTGTGCAGCCGCGTAGTCGCGGAGGTACTCGTCATACCGTGTTGCAATGTCGCGAAAGAGTGGGGCAATTGGCAATTCCACCTGGTCAATGCGGGAAACCGGAACCACTTTCGTGGAGGTGCTCGACAGAAACACCCCTTGGCAGCCACGCGCAAGTAACCATGACCGGAGGAGGGGCTCCTCCACAATTGGGATACCCTCGCTGCCTAGTACCTCGAGCACGGTCTCCCTGGTCACGCCATCGAGACATTGATCCAAGGGCGGGGTGACAACCGCGCCGTCCCGGATCGCATAGAGGTTGGTGCGAGTACCCTCGGTCACCTGTCCGTGCCGGTTCACCAAGAGCGCGTCATAGGCACCTGCTCGTTGGGCCGACCGGAAGGCAATGGTGCTCACCGTCATGCTCAAGGATTTTGAAGCGGGGTACTGGCGCTCGGCTGCTGCGCTTATTGTGCTTGCGCCTCGCTGATAGAGGCGCCGGTCGGGAAACAGCGGAGAGAGGAGCATGATCTCGTAGCGCGCCTCCTCGGCGCCGCCGGAGACGGAACCGCCGATCAAGAGGATCTTCACGTTGACGCTTTCCCGGCCGTTTGCCCCGGCAAGACGTCGGATTGCATGCGAGATCTCCCCTTCGACGAATCGATGCTCCAAGCCGATGATGTCGGCAGATCTGAACAAGCGCTGCTCGTGCCGCTCGGGGAAGTAGAGGATGCGCTTGCGAATCTTGAGCGTCTCGTACACCCCGAATCCGTAAGCAAAGTTCACGTCATCAATGGGCACGACCGCCTGCTCGACCGGTAGCAGCGTCCCGTTCCGCACAAAATAGGGGCCTATCACCAAATCTCCTTCAGTCCCGACCCTGTGACGTAGACAACAGTGGTGCCCGACGAGGCCCCGGTTGCCGTCGAAGGCAGTTGCTTCAGATACCCAGCCATGGCGAGGGCGCCGGTGGGTTCCGCGTACACCCCGCCGGCGCCGAGAAGCTGCTGCGCCTCTCGAATCTCCGGATTCGACGCAGTCAGGAGGGTTCCCCCGCTTTCCCGAATGACCGCCACCATTTCCTCGAGTCGTGGAGGCGCCGCGACGGCGACCCCATCGGCTATTGTCGATTCGGCGTCGGCGCCCTGCACCCCCACGAAGCGCGGAAGCGCGCCGAACCGGCGGAAGCCCTCTGATAGACCGAGGAGGAGGGCCCCATTTCCGACAGGCAGATAGACGGTATCGGGAACGCCGATCTCGGCGTGAATCTCACCGGCTGCGCCGGCGACTCCCCCAACGAAGAGTGGATTGTATACGTGGCTGGCGTAGTAGCTCTGCGCGGCGGCAGCTTGTGCGGCCCGGGCCACATCCTCTCGACTTCCACGAACGCGTGTGACCTTCGCGCCGTATGCGCGAATCTGCCGAACCTTCCCCGGCGCCGCGTCCTGCTTCACGAAGATTTCGGCGGCAATTCCCAAAGCGGCGGCGTACGCGGCAATGGCGGCGCCGGCGTTGCCCGACGAGTCTTCAACCACGGAGCGGACGCCGAGCTCACGGCACGCCTGCAGCAACGTCCGTGCACCGCGGTCCTTGTAGGAGCCCGTAGGCAGGACGCCGTCGTTCTTGATGTAGAGCCGTCCCTGATCGGCAGTGGAGAATCGAGATCGAGCGAGAAGGGGAGTCGGGTAGGTGCCGAGCTCGTTCGAGGCGGGCAGTTCTGCCGGGAGCTCACCGTCGCGAAACACCTTCGGCTCAAAGAGCCCTCCGCAGGGACAGTGCCAGCGCAGGTCGGCAGCGGGGACGAAGGCCCCGCACCGCGCGCAGCGGAAGAATAGGTCCACGGCGATCCCCCGCTCAGCTCGTGGAAGGCTTTCGACGCACCTGGAACTCCTTCCGGTTGGCCGGTTCGTCCGCTTCGGCGGCGCGCAGCGCCTGTTCCGCAAAGTACTCCTGTACCCGAAACTCTTGCCCCTTCTTGGCGCTGCGACGAACGTAGCTTCCGTCGGGCTGGAGGATCCGCGCCTTCACGTTGTCCCGGAAGCAGGCCTCCAGAATCTGCCGTGCCCGGCTGAGAACGGAGCGATTCTGCAGGGGAAAGAGCAACTCGACCCGTCTATCCAGATTTCGAGGCATCCAGTCGGCGCTGGAGAGGTACGTCTCCTCGGCGCCGCCGTTCTTGAAGTAGAACATGCGCGAGTGCTCGAGAAAGCGATCTACAATACTCACGACCTCGATGTTTTCGCTCATGCCCTCGATACCCGGTACCAGCATGCAGATGCCGCGGATGTTGAGCTTGATTTGCACCCCCTGCTGCGATGCGCGATAGAGCGCCTCAATGACCTCCGGGTGGGACAGGGAGTTCATCTTCGCCATGATCCGACCGGGGTCGTCCGAGGTGGATCGCATTGCCTCACGGTCAATGAGTTGAATAATCCGTCCCTTCATGGCGGTCGGCGAAATGCAGATCTTGCTGAGGGCCGGAATGGCGGAATAGCCGGTAATCGCGTTGAAGAAGAGGCCGACCTCGTAGGCAATGTCTCGATTCGTGGTGAACAAGCCGAGATCGGTGTAGAGCTTCGCGGTCTTGTCGTTGTAGTTGCCCGTGCCCAGATGGACGTAGCGGACCACGCCGGTATCCTCACGCCGGATAATCATGAGCGCTTTCGCGTGAACCTTGAGCTCCGCGATGCCGTACACAACGATCACACCCGCACGCTCGAGGCGCTGTGCCCAGCGGATGTTTCGCTGTTCGTCGAAGCGCGCCTTCAGCTCTACCAGTGCCATGACCTGCTTTCCGTTATCCGCGGCCTCCTCGAGGGCGTGGACGACCGGAGAGTCACCGCTTGTGCGGTAGAGCGTCATCTTTATGGCAAGGACCCCGGGATCCCGGGCCGCGTCCCGTACCAGCCGGGCGACGGGCTCAAAGGACTCGTAGGGCAGATGGACGAGGACGTCCTGCCGCTTCATGACATCCCACAGCGGCTCCTCCCGGGAGAATGCCGCCGGCCACCGTGGCGTCCACGGTTCATCCTTGAGATGCTCGTAGCCGGGAAGATCGACCAGCACTGCGAGGGCACTGAGGTCCAGGGGTCCGTTAACGGTGTATACCAACTGCTCCTCAACCCCGAGGCGCTTACGCAAGAATTCGCCGAGGGTACCGTCCTGTTCGCGCACGGTCAGCCGGACCGCCGCGCTGTGCATCCGGCTCTCGAGGACCTGCTCCATTGCCTCGAGGAAATCCTCGTCCCGTTCCTCATCGACACCCAAGTCCGCGTCCCGGGTTACACGGAACGGTAGCGACTCGAGGACCGTGTAGCCCGGAAAGAGGGCGGCTGCGTGCTCGACGATGACATCCTCGAGAAACGTGAAGCCCGCTACACCGTCACGAGCGGGCATCTGTATTATGCGCTCGAGGGAAGGGGGAATCTGTACGACCGATACCAGCTCTTCGCCACCCTTCTCGGCTTCCAACAAAAAGGCAACCTGGAGGCGCAGGTTTCCCGGAATCGGAGGCGGTGTTTCCTTCTCTACGCGGACGGGAGTTAAGACGGGAAAGATCTCCTCGCGAAACTTCTCCTTGAGGAAGCTCGTTTGCTTGCCCGAGTACTCACCTACGGTGTGGAAGGCGATCCCTTCCTCCTCGAGGGCCGGGAAGAGCTCATCTCGCAGGCAGGAGTACTGGGTGGCGACAATTTCACTGACCCGCGCATTGATCTTCGCGAGTTGCTCCTTCGGGGTGAGCCCCGCCTCGTCTCGCGTTTGCGAGCCCTTTCGCAGCTGGCGAAGGAGCCCGGCCACACGGACCATAAAGAACTCGTCGAAATTGGAAGCAACAATGGCGGAGAACTTCACTCGCTCGAGGAGCGGGTTGCCGGGGTCGAGGGCTTCCTCGAGGACGCGAGCGTTGAACTCCACCGTACTGAGCTCACGGTTGAAGAATCGTGATTGTGCTTGTTGTTCTTTGTCCGCCAAGACTGCTCCTTTCGACGGATTCTACATGGTAGACACGCGATACCCGAAGACTTCCTCGAACATCTGACCTTTGAGCTCGAGACCGTACTTTTCTACCGTGATATCGCCTTGATAATCGCAGTGAAGGATGACGGCATCCTCATTCTTCTCGAGCCGGAAGCCTCGAACTCGCTGATTATGACTGCGGTCCAGTGCATCCGCCACCCGCAAGATGGCCGCAAGTTTCATGATCGTCACCCGTTGCTCGCGGCGGAGGGAAATAAAGCTCGTGTGTGCCGAGTTCGGCATTGCCTTGCGGTGATAGCGCACGATGTTCGAGACAATGCGAATGTCGGAGCGTGAGAGCCCAAATAGCTCCGAGTTCGCAACAATGTACTGTCCATGCTTGTGGTGACCAGTGGCGCGAATAAAGTTCCCGATGTCGTGGAGAAGGGCCGCGCTCTCGAGGAGCATTCGCTCGTGCGAGGTCATTCCGTGGTCTTCTTTGAACTGATCGAAGAGCGATAGGGAGAGCGCGGCCACGTGGCGGGCGTGGGTCTCATCGAAGTGATACTTCTTCCCCAAGTTGTGGGCGGAAGCGATGACTTGCTCATAGAACTCACGCTCCATTTGCGGACTGGTTCCAAGGGCAAAGCTCACCAAAACGCCCTCGCGGATGCTGACCGCCGGGACGATCAGGTGATCCGCCAAGGTGGCTTCGGAAAAGAGCTTGAGCACCAGCAGAGCCGGAACCAGCCCTTCCGCTTCGTTATACGTCACTCCGAGGTCACGTACGATTTCATCCACACTCAAGCCCTGCAAGTAGTCGATGAAATCGTGAAACGAGTCACTCGAAAGAGTTCGATAGCCGCCCTCAATGCTCTTTCCCACCTGGGCGGCAGCCAATCGCGCGTCACCGCCAACCGCAACGACGTGGCGGATTCGTTCGAGCTTCATCTCCGCATCGAGAATCTCGCGAGTCGCTCGGATGGTTTCGCGTAGGTAGCTCTCGAGCTGCTCCGCGTTCTGCCAACTCGGACGCACCGTCTGCTCAATACGTACGGTGCCGATCCGCAAAGAGTGCGCTGCGACCATTTTGCCCCGGTGGAGCATCATGATCTCAGTCGTTCCGGCGCCAACCTCAATGATGAGCGCGTTCGAACGGGAGAACTGGGGCATGAGCGACGAGATGGACTGTCGGACCGCCAGATAGGTCAGGTGATTCTCCTCGACCCCTTCGACGATGTCGATCTTCAGCCCGGTACGGATGAACACGCGGTCCAGAAACGTGTCTCGGTTCTTGGCCTCGCGAATGGCGCTCGTCGCAATGACGCGGACGTCCTCCTCTGCAACCTGCCATCCGCGCAGCACTTCCGAGAAACCCGCCAGGATTTTGATGGCCTGGCGCATCGATTCACGACTCAAGTACCCCGTAATGAAGACGTCGCGCCCCAGACTAATCGGCTTACCCGCTCGATCGAGGCGTTGCCAGTTGCCGGATTCATCAATCTCAGCAATGACCATGCGAATGGCAGAGGACCCCATATCGATGACCGCAACTGACTTCGGACTCACACAGTCTCCTTTTGCGCTTCCTCGAGGGCGAGGGCGGCCGCGCCTATGACGGCTGCATCGTCGGTCAACAGGGCTTGCCGAACCTGGACGTTCGCTACCAGCCCCTTCATGGCGTGGGCCCGCATGGACTCAGCCGCCTCTTCAACGTAGAAGTCTCCGAGCTTCTCGATCAAGCCGCCGCCGAGAATAAGGATCTCCGGATTGAATATGTTTACCGCCGCCGCCATACCAATGCCCATGTATCGGGCGGCACGCTTCACGACCTCGATGACCGCCGGCTCTCCCGCCTCCACCGCCTTGAGGATCGTATTGCTCTTGACCTTTGCGACATCGGTGCCGGCTTCCTCCATGACCACCTTCGACTGACCCGTAAGCGCCAAGCCCACCAACTCCTTCGCAATCGCGGCGCGGGAAGACATCTGCTCCAGGCAGCCGTAGTTTCCACAGCCGCACTTCGGTCCGTCGGGCTCTATGGTGATGTGGCCGATCTCTCCGGCTCCTCCGCTGCTGCCGCGGTAGAGCTTGCCGTCGAGAATCAAGCCGCCGCCGACACCGGTGCCCGGGAAAATCCCCACCACGTGGCGGAAGCCGACGGCGGCACCTCGGATGTACTCACCGTAGGTCCCGGCGTTCACATCGTTCTCCAGCAAGACCGAGCAGCCGAACTCCTTCTGAAGCGCGTCTCGAAGCGGCAGGTTGCTCAGATGGAGGTTCGGCGTCTCGAGCAATATCCCGTTTTCAAAGTCGATTGGACCGGGGGAGGCGATCCCGATGGCGCGCAACTGATCCTCGTCAACCTTGGCGCTCTTGAGCGCCTTCTTGATGGCATCTCCAATGGCCTCGAGGATGCTGTCATTGTCGCGCGCACTTCCCACCTTCACCTTCTCACGACCCACGACGTTGAGCTCGTCGTCGAGAACGGTGCAGAGCATCTTTGTTCCGCCGAGATCAAAGCCAATGAGGTAGGACTGCTTCATGAGGACCCCTCCGTTTGTGCTGGTAGCAGTATAACACGCACGGTCGACTCGTATTACCCTGAGGTATAACAAGCGAGTTGATATCGGCGGGCCGGTAGCGCTTAAGGCCACTCCATATTGCTTTGCCGCCGGTGCGAGTTGTATGTTCGCTGTACGTCATGAAGGACCTCACGCGGCGCGGCGTCATTATCGGGCGCTTCATGCCGCCCCACGCCGGACATCGATATCTCATTGATTTCGCTTCCCACTATGTCGACGAGCTCTACGTCCTCGTGTGTACCCTCGCCTCCGAGCCGATTCCCGGCACCCTGCGGTGGGAGTGGGTCACAGCCATGTTTCCCACAGCGCGGGTCCTGCACGTGACCGAGGAGATCCCCGAAGCGCGCCGGGACAACCCGGGAGCCATCCAAATCTGGGGGGACTGGATCCGCGCCGTCGTAAACGCCGAGGTGGGCTTCGTCTTTGCCAGCGAGGACTACGGATGGGAGCTGGCCGCCGCCTTGGACGCAAGCTACGTCCCGGTCGACCCTGCACGCAGCGAATTCCCGGTTTCCGCTTCTGCAATACGAGATGATCCAATGGGAAACTGGCAATACATTCCCGATGTCGTACGCCCCTTCTTCGTCCAGCGCGTCTCCGTCGTCGAGGACCCGCACAATCGCAGCATTGCCGAGGGGCTCGCAGCTCAACTGCGCACGCTGCGCGTCCGCGATTACTTTGCGTACTGGAACGAGCTCGGCAAGAGCGCCGAGAACGTGCAGGAAATCGGTCGCGCCCAAAACGCAGGGGAGTACTCCCTGGCCAAACACGCAAACCGCGTCCTGGTATGCGAGTCCGATCCGGTCCAAAACGCCGTACGGTGGGAGCGTGCTGGGGGAGATCCCGTGGAACTTCGTCACGAGGATGTAAGGCCCTACAATCTCTTCTTGGTGGCCAATCCCGAGAGCTACTCAGATGAGACCGCGCGCACATTCGGGACCGCGGTCATAGAACGGCTCAACCGGATGAACCGCGCGTACCGTATTGTGGAGCCCGGGGGCGTCGAAGACGCCGCTTTTGCGGTACGGGAGCTCCTCGAAGCGTGACCGGATGTGGCGCACACTTCGAGCGAGGTGAATTCGCCGCCCCCGCATCTCACGTCGGCAGCGAGGTCGCAAAAGACTCAATACCCGTCAGCAGCATCTGAATGGCCAGGGTCGTGAGGATCATGCCCATAAGCCGTTCAAGAGCGTTTATCAGGCGTCTTCCGAGATAGCGACGCAGGACCTCCGCAAACAGTAGGACGATCGCGGAAACAAGCCAGGCGATCACGAGTGCGAGGAGCCACGCTCCCATCCGGTTCGGATCCTGGGTTGCGAGAAGAATCACGGTGGCCATGGCCGAGGGCCCGGCAACGAGGGGTACCGCCAAGGGCACGATGAGGGGCTCCTCTCCATGGTATTCCGCCGTGGTGTCTCGTGGATTCGGAAACATCATACGCAAAGCGATCAGGAACAGGACGACCCCTCCACCAATGCTCAACGCGGGCTCTCCGATATGCAGCGCACTGAGGATGTAGCGCCCGAAAAAGAGGAAGATCACGAGAATCACCAGGGCGATGATCATTTCGCGAATCAGAACTCGCGGCCGTCTTCGCTTCTCGAGGTGACTGAGAAGTGAAAGAAAAATCGGTATGTTTCCGAGGGGATCCATAACCAGTACGAGAGTTATGGCCGCACTGAGAATCGTCATTCGTGCTCTCCTGGATTGGTGGAGTCACCGTCTCGCGAGATCGCACAAAGGTCAAGTACCCAAACCTAGTCACACAGGCGTATTGATACGTCAGAGGAGTTGATGTTTTTGCTTGAGCTCCAGCACCCGCCTCGCCCCGTCACGAATCTGAGTTCGAGAGATCAGCCCATGCTCGACCATGGATACAACGCTCTCAACGGCACGTATCGGGTCGATCCAGTCGGTGATCAGGAAGAGGTTGATTCCGGCGTCCAGGCCCAAGCGTAGTGTTTCCTTCACCGTGAAGTTGTCGGTCACCGCGCGCATCTCGAGAGCATCGCTGACAATGACACCCTGAAAGCCCAGGTCTTCGCGGAGGATCTCGGTGAGCCATATCGGAGACAGCGTTACCGGACGGGCTTTGTCGATTCGAGGATAGACGATGTGCGCCGTCATCAGGGCGGGAATCCCGGCCTCCACCGCCGCAGCGAAGGGGCGCAGGTGGGTTTTCTCGAGTGCCCACCGTGAGGCGTAGACCCGGGGCAGCTCACCGTGGGAGTCGACGGATGTGGCCCCATGGCCCGGAAAGTGCTTTCCGACGGCAATTACCCCGCCTTGCTCCAATCCGGCGGCGTAGGGAACTGCGAGGCGAGAAACGGTGTCGGGATCGGCCGAAAGTGCGCGGTCACCGATAACTCCCCGGTCGTCCTCTCCGTAGAGGTCGAGGACCGGTGCAAAGTTCATGTTGATGCCGAGACTCAAAAGCTCGACCGCGGCAGTGTAGCCTGCCGATTCCATGTATCTGCTGTCGTTGTACCTGCCCATGTCGTGGGCCGCCGGCTGTGCGGTGACGGATGGCAGGCGAAGCGCCCGAACGCGGCCGCCCTCCTGGTCGAGGGCCACGAAGGGTAAGGTCTCCGTATGCGTATCGGCGAGAGCTCGCAGTTGCTTCGTGAGGCCTTGCAGCTGCCGACGCGAGGTAATGTTCTTTGGGTAGAGAATGTAACCGGCGGGCTTGGCGCCGCGGGTGTTCTTGATGGTCTTTGCGTACACCTGCGTCGTCTGCAGAGGGATGATGAAGTGCTGCCCGATTTGTCCGCGCAGTCCCATCTCACGCAAGAGCCGGTCAATGTGGTCGCCGTCTTCTTCCGGAACGCGCCCCGGAGGCATCCGGTCGGGCTCCCCATCAGCGCCGGCGCGCGACGCGTGTGACGGGGCCTCTCCGGGCGGGCTCGTCGCACACGCGGCGAGAAGCACCACGACCGCCAGGGCGCACACCGCGTATGGTCGCATGATCAGCGGAGCCGCGTGCACATTAGGGACGAACTCGCTTCCGGTCCCGGGGAAAGAGGCACGCTTCCTTCACGCTGGTAAGACCGAGGAGCTTTTGGGTGAGCCGTTCGAGGCCGATTGCGAATCCCCCATGAGGTGGGCATCCGTACTTGAAGATGGTTAGATAGTCCGAGAGCGCGTCGGCGGAGAGACCGAACTTCGGCAGCGCTTCTAGGAGATCGTCGTAGCGGTAGAGACGCAGGCCTCCGGTTGTGATCTCCAAGCCTCGGAACAACAGGTCGAAGCTCTTCGTCTTCTGTCCGTCCGGCATGGTGTAGAAGGGGCGCTTTCGCCGCGGAAAGCCGGTTACGAAGGCGGCGGAGATACCGTGTTCACGTTCCGCCCAATCACAGATGCTTCGCTCCGCCTCCGGATTGATCTCGAAGACGCGCTTGCCGCTCTCCGCTTTGGCAATGCTCTTGGCCTCATCGTGAGTCAGGCGCGGAATCTTTTGGAGGGTGTCTGGATCCGGCAGTGGCACTCCGCGCTCGTCGAAGAGCGTTCCCACGTCGGCCCGGAGGCCCTCGATAATGCTGGTCAGGATTCTCACTTCCAGATCCATGAGCGCATCATGCGTATCGATGAAGCCCATCTCGACGTCAAGCGAGACGTACTCATTGAGATGCCGGGGCGTCTCGTGCTTCTCCGCCCGGTATGCGGGGGCGATCTCGAAGACGCGCTCGAATCCGGAGGCGACCATTGCCTGCTTGTAGAACTGGGGCGACTGCGCCAGGTAGACTGGAGAGCCGAAGTAGTCGACTTCGAAGAGTCCGGTCCCCCCCTCGGTTCCGGTACCAATGATCTTGCTCGTCTTGATCTCGGTGAAGTCTTCGCTGCGCATGTGGTCGGCGAAGTGCTTCATGATCCGATCTTGGACCCGGAACACGTCGCGGATCTCGAGATTGCGGAGGGAGAGCATGCGGTTGTCGAGCAGCGTCTCCAACCCAACATCGGCACTGCTCTGATTCACGGAAATCGGAAGGTTGGGGTCCGCCTCGGCAAGTACCTCGGTCTGCTCCGCGCGAACCTCGAAGCCCCCCGGCGCCTTCTCATTCGCAAGCACCGGCCCCGATATGCATACGACACTCTCGAGCGTGTAGGGCACGCCTTGGTCAAAGACAGCTTGGGCCAAGCCGGACCGGTCTCGGATCACAACGAAGGTGACGCCGCCGAGATCGCGGATCCGGTGTACCCATCCCATGAGCTCGACGGTAGATCCCTCGTGCTCCGGCAAGCTCGCGGCTAGCGCTCTCATAGGCTCTCCTCCATGCGTTCCGCCAATTCTGCGCCTTCAACGCCGTGGAGCGCCAGGGCGAGCAACTTGGCGTAGGCCGTTTCGCTGGTCATGGCTCCCATGGGAATGGCGCCCTCCTTCCACAGCTCGTGGCCGGTGACATACTCGGAGAAGTCGACGACTCCCTCCTGTTGGGAGGTGCAGAAAAACAGCGTCTCGTGTTCACGGCCGTATTCGAGGGCGCGGCGCAGGGAGTAGGGCGTTTCCCGCACACTCGCGGTGCCGGTGTCGTAGAGCTCCAAGACGAAGTGGTGCACCCCGGTGTTCATCATGGCAATCAACATGTCGCTCCGCATGCCCGGATAGACTCGGACCAGCGCAATGCGCCGGACAGCCTCGTCCAGGCGTTTTCGAAGTCCCTCTTCCGATAGCTCCGAGAGGTCGAGCTCTTGGGGCGGCGCCCCGGATATGGCGTGGCTGTTCCAGGTCCGGAACTCCAAATGCTCGCCCGGGGGAAGGTTTCCGGCGCCTTCGGCGCCGCCGAGCCGCCGGCC
>CAYPTH010000017.1:2697-11417 GCA_964413635.1 uncultured Spirochaetaceae bacterium | reverse complement strand
AGCCCGCGGCCAAGCCGCTCGAACTTGAGGTTTATCGGGAGCAGGTCGCCGCCGCGGTAGGCAACGTGTACGCCTCCCACACCGCCCTGCGCCACCGCCAAGGCGTGGCGCAGCTCGCGCTCAGCCTCGTCGCCGACGACCGCCGCCGGATCGGCCGCCGTTGGGAGCTCCCACGGCGTCGCGGAAGCAGCCAACACAATCGGCACCTCACTCGATCCGAAGAGCCAGTAGAGCAGGGCGGCAGTGTAGGGAAGCGTGTCGGTCCCGTGGGTTACCACGACACCGCTCGCGTCACCGTCTTGAACGCATTCTCGGATGGCGTGGATCAGCCGCGCCCAGTCTTCGGGGCCCACCTCTTCGGAGAGGAATCGACCGAGCTCCACCGTGTGGACTCGAACATCGCCCTCATGGGTCAGGAGCTGCTGAACGCTTGGGTGCTCCAAGAAGCCGCCGCCGGAGACCAGGCCGTCTCCCCCGCGAACGCTCGAGATGGCACCGCCGAAGGAGATCAGATAGACGACCTTGACGGATAGGGTGGCGCGCAGGATGTCGTTCACCGCCTGCGGATCTGCTCGCCCTGATGAGGCCTTCATGACTTGCCCCACCAGGAATCCGAATGGCTTCGAGTCGCCGGCCCGTACCTGTTCGACGGCCTTGGGATTCGCGCCGACTACCTGGTCTACGTAGTCCTGAATCGTGCCGCGGTCGGAGATGAGCTCCCATCCCCGTTCCGCAATGATCGTCTCCGGGTCCTTGTCCTCCTCGAAGACGCCGCCAAGGACGCGCTTTGCCGTACTGCCGGCAATCCGGTGCTCGGTCAGAGCGCGAATGATCTGCGCAAGCCGCTCCGGAGATAGAGCCGAGCCGGCGAGGGACAGACCGCGTCGGTTGAGCTCCTTCCGAACATCACCGCTCAACCACGCGGCCACGTCTCCGGGGGCTGCGCCGAGCTCCACGGCGCGCTCGAAGAAGTCGGCGGTGGCGCGCTCCTCGCAAATGAGGTGCGCCTGTGTCGCGGTGAGACCGTACTGGTCTACGAATCTGCGCTCCCGATACTGCGGCAGCTCGACGAGATCCGACTCCAGTCCTTCGAGGAACTCGCGCGTGGGCATGAAGACAGGCAGGTCGGGCTCTGGGAAATAGCGGTAGTCACTGGAGGATTCCTTTCCGCGCATTGCCTCGGTGATGTCGCGGTTCTCGTTCCAGAGGCGAGTCTCCTGGACAATACTGCCCCCATTCACCACGATTTCCTCCTGTCGCTCGATCTCGAAGGTGAGCGCCTTGCGCACGAAGCGGGAGGAATTCATGTTCTTGATCTCGACCTTCGTCCCGGGCGCGGCCCCTCGCGGCGCAATGGAGACGTTCGCATCGCAACGGAGGGACCCCTCTTCCATGTTGCCGTCGCTCGCGCCCAAGTAGCGGACGAGCCTCCGCAACTCCAGGAGCAGCACCTCCGCCTCCGCGCCGATCTCGAGGTCCGGCTCGGTCACGATCTCGAGAAGCGGCGTTCCGGTGCGGTTGAAGTCGAGGAGAGAGACGTCGCCGGCGTGGATCATCTTGCCCGCGTCCTCTTCGAGATGGACTTCGTGGATTCGAACGCGCCGCCGCCGCTTGTGCACCTCAATGTCGATGTATCCGTTCCGGCCAATGGGAGCGTCGAACTGACTGATCTGGTAGTTCTTCGGCAAGTCCGGGTAGAAGTAGTTCTTTCTGGCAAATGTGGTCCGGTCGGCAAGATCGCAGTTCAGCGCCCGGGCGACCAAGTAGGCCAAGCGGACCGCCTCGTGGTTGAGGGCCGGAAGGGTTCCGGGATACCCAAGGCAGATCGGGCAGACGTTGGTGTTCGGCTCTCCACCGAAGTTCGTGGTACAGCTACAGAAGATCTTTGATTGCGTGTTGAGCTGCACGTGGATTTCGAGCCCCACCATGGAGCGGAAGGTCGTTTCCTGGCTCACGTCGCCCCTCCTGTTCCGGCGCCGATCGTCTCCGGGAATCCCGGGTAATCCGGCGGCGGGGAAACCGGATACGCCGTTCCCACGAGCTCGGCGAAATCCAAGAGGGCATCCTCACTGTGCGCGGGCCCAATGGCCTGAATGGCCGCGGGCAGCCCGTCCACCGTCCCCGTCGGAATAGATATCGCCGGCACCCGCGTCAGATTTGCCAGGGTGGTGTAGCGGTCGGCGATTTTCTCCTGGATGGGAGAGATCTGCGCCTGGTCAATGGGGAAGGGCAGCGTCGGATAGACGGGAGAGAGGAGCAAATCGATGTCCCCGAAAAGCTGGTGCAGGTGTCCCGACAGGCTCCGTCGAACCGCCTGTGCGCGATGGTAGTACTGATCCTGGAAGCCGGAGCGCAGGACGAAGGTCCCAAGGAGAATACGCAGTTTCACCTCTGCGCCGAAGCCTTCGGTACGACTGGCCTTCACGAGCTCCTCGGGGTTCTCGGCGTAGTCGGTCTGAAGTCCGTAGCGTACCCCGTTGTAGCGGGCGAGGTTGGCGCTCGCTTCGGCAGTCGCAATGGTATAGTACGCCGCTGCCGCGGCCTCGGCTCCCGGGATATTCACCTCCCGGGTCTCAATACCTTGCTTCTCCAACCACTCCACAAGCTCCCGATACCGTTGGGCAACCGCTTCGTCCGCGTCGGCGGGACTCAGCACGCCGACCCGGCGCGGCACCGTTGCGCCGGCGCCGGCCGCCGCGTCGCCACGCAGCGGGTCGGGGGCAAAGGAGGTCTGATCCATGGCATCGGTACCGTGGATGGCGCGAAAGAGACGTCGCGCCGCGGGAATCTCGCGGGCCAGAACACCGATCACGTCAAAGGAGGAGGCGTAGGCGACCAGACCGTAGCGAGAAACGGCGCCGTAGGTCGGCTTGAGACCGTAGACGCCACAGAATGCCGCAGGTTGACGGACGGAACCTCCGGTATCCGACCCGAGTGCAACGGGCACCATCCCCGCGGCCACCGCCGCAGCCGAGCCCCCGCTCGAGCCGCCCGCTACGCGGGTGGGATCCCAGGGATTCTTCGTCACGCCGTGGACGCTGTGCGTCGTCGAGGAGCCCATGCCGAACTCGTCCAGATTCGTTTTCCCCACCACGGTGAACCCAGCTGCTTTGGCGCCCGCGACGGCGCTCGCGGTATACGGAGAGGTGAAATCACCAAGGATTCGAGAGCCACAGGTGAGCGGCAATCCCTCCACGGCAATGTTGTCCTTTACGGCAAGGGGAATCCCATGACCGGAAAGACCGCGCACCAATGATGAAAAGGCATTCAATCGGTCGTTGGTATTGGACAGGTACTCGCCGTAGCTATCACGATTCGCCTCTTCGCTGAGCAGCTCGGACCAATGATCAAGACTTTGCACACCTTCTCCTCATCGCATGAAGAATACGCGATCGCGCGTCAACGCACCGATTCCATAGCCGGCGATTCTAGAGCACGTTGGGAATCAGAATGAGGCGGTCTTCTACCTCGGGGGCGGCTTCCAGGAGATCATCGGCGGCCACGTCGCGGGCGGGAGCGTCTTGGCGGAGCTCAGATGTGACGATCTCCTCCGACGTTCCGGCTTCGGTGACATCGACCTGTTGCAAGACGGCGAAGAAGTCCAACACCTCCTCGGCCGCCCGAGACAGCTCGGTGAGCTCTTCTTCGCTGAGGTCGAGTTGTGCGAGCTCCGCCGTCCGCAGAAGTTCTTCCCGCTCCATAGTGCCGACTATTGCATCGGGCTAGTAGAGTGTCAAGTTGAGGCCAAGCAAGAGGGAGGCGGATCGAAAATTTGACGCAACCCCCAGGACAGCGTATCTTGCCCGAACAATTGAAGATTTGACGCCCCCCCAAGACATGCTAAACTAATGAGATACGTGGACACCATGACGAGGCAGACGGTGGTAAAAAAAGAGTTCCCCGCCATTCACTTCTACGATCAAGATTTCGTAGACATCTATGATCAGACCTGGGCGTGGATTCAAGATTGTCAAATGAAAGGAACCCAGAAAAACGGGTTCCAATCTCGCTACATCAACTACCCGGACAACAGCACAATCAATCAGTTTGAAGCGGTTTTCTCCACCTTCTACCTGGTGTACAGCAATCGCATCTTCCCGGCTGCGCCGCAACTCGACACCTTCTACGAAAAGCAGGAGAAGTCCGGGGCAATCCGCGGTGACTATCGCGTTTCGGATGGAAAGCCCGTCTTCACCGACGACAATCCCGAAGGGGTGAATCCCCCCCTCTTTGCCTGGGCGGAGTACAACCTCTACCACAAGGTCGGGAACAAGAAACGGATCAAGGATGTGCTTCCGATCCTCGAGCGCTATTGGGATTGGTTGGAAGCGACGTTCAAAGATGACACGGGACTCTACGCGGTGCCCTTGGCCGCCACCAAGATGGACAACAGTCCGCGCGAAGGTACGGTGTATCCGGTCGACTTCAACACCCAGCAGGCCATCAACGCCCTCTACATGTCGGAACTGGCCGACATTCTCAACGACAAAGAGGTGAGTTTTCGGTACAAGCGCCAGTACTTCTCCCTGAAGACACGAATCAACTCGCTCATGTGGAACGAAAAGGAGGGGCTCTACTTCGACCTGGATGAGAACAAGGAGCAGCTGAAGGTGAAAACCATCGCCTCCTTCTGGCCCCTCCTGGCCGAGCTCCCCAACGAGGCGAAGTATGAGTGCCTGCTGGATCACGTTCGCAATCCCGAGACCTTTGGGACTGAGAACCCCTTCCCCACGCTGGCCGCGAATGAGCCCGCCTTCTCCCCGGACGGTCACGGCTTCCGCGGCTCGGTGTATCCCCCGTTCACCTTCATGGTGGTAAAGGGTCTCGAGAAGTACGCGGCGTATGAGCTGGCCCGGGAGTGCGCGATTCGGCACATGTACTACATGCTCGACACCCTACATCCGGAGGGCAAGGAGCGCGGCAACGTCTGGGAGGCCTACAATCCCACACGCGACGGCCCCGCGAAGTGGCCTGAGCGCGAGGATTTCCCGCGGCCTCTCTTCGTAATCTACAGCGCCCTCTCATCCGTCGCCCTTATGATCGAGAATGTTCTGGGCCTCTACATCAGCCTTCCGCGAAAGACGGTCGACTGGATTGTCCCAACCCTCGAGATCATGGGGATCGAGAACCTCTCCCTGAAGCGCAATCTGATTACGATTCTGAGCAACAAGTCGGGACGCGGCTGGGAGATCC
Source organism: uncultured Spirochaetaceae bacterium (assembly GCA_964413635.1). Lineage (GTDB taxonomy): Bacteria > Spirochaetota > Spirochaetia > DSM-27196 > PWMO01 > CAYFQV01. Next base: position 6,224 of record CAYPTH010000017.1, on the reverse strand, counting down.
GCTTGGAGTCGGAGAAACTCTACTACTTCACAATCGACGTCCTGCGACAGAAGAAGAAGACCCTTCCAATTCCGTCCGGCAAGTGCTCCATGCTGATCGACAAGCTCTAGCCTGGTCAGACGCCCGAGCCCGCTCAGCCGTTCTTCTCGATCTCTCGCTGCAACATGGCAATGTGTTTGGCCGGGTATACCTTGGTCGGACACACCCGACTGCAGTTCAGCGCACGCTGACACGCCCATACGCCGTCGCGCTGGTCCACCAGCCCGAGGATCTCCTCCCGGCGTTCGGGACGGTTCTTGAGCTCGCGGTGAAACGCCGCCAGTGTTGCGGGACCGACAAAGGCCTGCGTTACGGGGCAGACGGAGACGCAGAGCCCGCACTCAATGCAGTTTTCGAAGCGCTCGTAGCCCTCGACCGTCCCCGCCCGACGCGCCTCCTCTGCAACCGGAGCGTCGCCGTTGACTTCTGAGTCGCGAAGATAGCTTGCCTCGTGCGGATAGCGAGCAAAGAAGCCCGTTGGGTCCACGGCGAGATCGCGAATGTGACCAAAGACGTCCAGCGGCTCCACAGTCACGTCGGGGGTCGTCGGGGCCGCGGTGTCCTTCGTCCCCGCCGCCATCTCCTCGACCGGCGCCAGACAGGCGAGGTACTGCTCGCCGTTGATCAGCATGCCGCAGGTTCCACAGGAGCCGTGGTGGCAGGAGTGGCGATAGAGCAGGGAGCCGTCGAAGCGCGCCCGGATGAATTCCAGCGCGTCCAGAACGGTAGTGCGCGCCCCAACGGGAACGGAGAAGGTATCGTAGCGTGGATTATCGGGAGTGCCGCGGCGAATCCGCAGCGTCCGTTCGGTACTCATGCCTGTGCTCCTGCAAATCCCTATGCGGTAAAGTAGGCTCGGTGCGAGAGGAGCGGCTCGTCGCCGGTCGTGCACGGGGCATCCACCCCGACCTTCCTGCACACCAGGTCTACCGTCCGCTCCGCCATGGCGCGCAAGACCGTTGCCTTGCCTCCGACCACGCTCACCAGCCCGGCCACGCCGTCGCTGTCCTCATGGTCAATGCAATCGAAGTCCCTGCTGAGCTCGCGCGTATTCTCGTCCGCCTCGCCCGCCAAGGGGCGTACCGCCGTCCACGCGGCGTGGAATGGTGTAGCCGAGAAACTCGGGACCAGCTCATCGGCGTATCTGAGAAGGAGATCGATGTCATCGGTCGGGGTTGCCGCCTCGTCGGGTCGAGAAGTGATCCACTGCGTTGAACCGATAATCGACAGGCCTCGCTGCGGGACGATAATGTCACCGTCTCCCGCCTCGTGAAGGTGGCTCACCACCATGTTGAGGAGCCGCTTCTTCACGGCAACCATGGTCCCCGGCGCCGGTGTCACGGGAATGTGCACACCGCCGCGGTCGGCAACCTCGGAGGCCCACGCCCCGGTTGCGTTGATCACGAAGTCGGCGGAGACGCGCCGGTGGCTGCGGTCGACCGGGTCCTCGACCACGACGCCACTCACGCTTCCGTTCCCGCGGATGATTTCCACCACCGGGGTAAAGGCGTGAATACGCGCACCGAGACTGCGGGCGGTCGCGAAGAACTGCAGTGGAAGACGCCACGCATCCAAGGTACCGTCGGGTACGACGACCGCCTTGTTGACGGCCGGCGAGATCGCCGGTTCGAGGCGACGCGCTTCGTCTCCGGAGATCCGCCGTACCGGGATCCCGGATTCCTCGCAGGCCTGAACGAAGGTGGGCTCAAAGGCTTCGTCTTCCTCGTTCAGGGTGACAAAGAGCCCGTAGTTGGACTCGATCGACTGCGGCGCAATGCGTCGGAGCACGCTCGTCTCCTCCATGCACTCGCGCGCAATCTCGCGGTCACCGACGGCGTAGCGGGCGCCGGAATGGAGTTGTCCGTGATGCCGTCCGGTCGTACCGGAGGTGAGCTCTCCGCGTTCGAAGAGATCGACCGAAAAGCCGCGCTTCACCAGATCCAGCGCAATGGCCGCGCCTGTCCCACCTCCCCCAATAACTACGACGTGAAGCGTATCTTTCACCGTGACGGACTACCCTTTTGCTGCAATCGGACGCAGGCGCGCCGTAATGTGGACCAAACCGATAAGAGTATACCGATGCATCCGTCATCCCCGCAAGGCGGTCTCGCCGCGCGCGGGCGATCTCACGTCTCCGCAGCCGAGGTCGGGACTCTCGCCAGGAGTCGCTGCTGTAACCGCGGTGCAAGGCGCCCCAAGGCGAGGGCAAACCGCCCCTTGAAACCGAGGGCAACCCAGACCTCGTCTCTGCCGCCTTCGATCCCACGGATGATTCGCCGCGCGCACGCGGAAGGCTCCATTCCGTCCTGCTGATTTGGGTCGATGATTCCGTACGCCGTCCCGTCGGCGCGCAAGGCGCTCTCCGAGATGGCGGTCCGCACGAATCCCGGCACAACCAGCGTCACCCCAACTCCGCTTCGACTTAACTCCGCGCGGAGGCTCGCGGCCATGACCCCGAGGGCGCTCTTCGACGCGCTGTACATGCTGCGCAACGGCGTCGGGGCGTATCCAGCCAAGCTGGAGACAAAGGCAATGCGCCCTCCTCCGGAAGCCGCCAACCGGCGCCCGAGCCTCCGCGCGACCGTGACGGCGCTTCGAAAGTTCACGGCGAGCACCCGGTCGACAACGGCCTCGCTCGACTCGAGGAGCGCGGCTCGTTGGCTCACTCCGGCGGCGTAGATCACCGTTGTCACGGCCTGTTCCCGCGCTTCAACCCGCTCGCACACGCGGTGTACCTCGACCGCGTCGGAGAGATCGACCGGCTCGGCGGTAACATCGGCCTGCTGCCTGCAGCTCTCTACCGCGGCAGTGAAGCGCTCGCTCTCTCGTGCGCTCAACACCAGCCGGGCACCGCGGGTGGCCAGCTCTTCGGCGAGGGCGCGTCCAATGCCGGAGCTCGCCCCGAGGATCCACACGGTCTCTCGACTCCAATCGCGGACAGGGTTCATGGCCGGCACTATACCACACCGGCCTCGCTAGGCTACCGTTGGCCCACGGAGGCAGAAATGGGAAATCTCGGCGAGCTTGCCGCTCTGGGCACGGCAATGTGTTGGACTATCACCGCGCTCTCCTTCGAGAGCGCCGGAAAACGGGTTGGATCTCTCTCGGTGAATCTGATCCGCCTGTGGATCGCCTTCGGCTTGCTCACCCTGTACTCCCTCATCTTCCGCGGAGTCGCCCTGCCGATCGACGCGGGATCCCACGCGTGGCTGTGGCTCTCCCTGTCGGGTCTCGTGGGCTTCGTCATCGGCGATCTCTTTCTGTTCCAGGCCTTTGTCCTCATTGGTGCCCGCGTTTCCATGCTGGTCTTCTCCGCGGTACCGCCGATTACCGCCTTCATCGGCTGGCTGGCTCTCGGCGAAATGCTCACCCTCACGGAGCTCTTGGGAATTGCCTTGACCACCGGCGGTATTGCCGCGGTGGTGGGGCAGCGCCAAGCGCAGGAGGAGGTCACCGCGACCGCCGGCGCCGACGATGTTGCCACGACG
>CAYPTH010000017.1:0-2597 GCA_964413635.1 uncultured Spirochaetaceae bacterium | reverse complement strand
CGGCGGACGAGGCGCCGGCCGGCGGCGCCCATCCGGCTGCGGACACCCCTGCCTCCACCCCGCCGCGGCGCCTTCGCGGCCTCACCCTCAAGCAGTCGGTGATCGGCGCCCTTTTTGCCCTCGGTGGCGCCCTCGGGCAGGCGGGGGGCCTGGTCCTGAGCCGCCACGGCGTGGGGGATTACAACCCCTTTGCGGCAACCCAGATCCGCGGCATTGCCGGAATCATCGGCTTCTCCGTGCTCTTTACCGTCTTGCGCCGCTGGCACAAGGTGGGCGAGGCGCTGCGTAACGCGCCCGCAATGCGCCGCATAACAATCGGCGCCTTCTTCGGACCATTTCTGGGCGTCAGCCTGAGCCTCCTGGCCGTGCAGAACACGACCGCCGGCATTGCTTCAACAATCATGGCCCTCGTTCCGGTGCTGATCATCCCACCGGCGGCAATCATTTTCCGGGAGCGAATTCGGGTCCTGGAGATCATCGCGGCGCTGGTCGCCGTGACCGGGGTATCGTTGTTGTTTCTCACATAGACATAGAGGGGCCGCGCCCTCGTTCTATGTCAGAATTCCTTCAATCCGCTCCATGACCTCGTCGGTGAGCTTCTCCACCACCTCGAGAGCGCCGAGGTTTTCCTCGAGCTGCTCCGGCCGGGAGGCGCCGAGAATCACGGTGCTGACGTTCGGGTTCTTGAGGACCCAGGCGAGGGCCATCTTCGCCATGCTGGTGTTCAAGTCCGTGGCGACCTCACCGAGGGAGCGGATCATGGAGATGTTCTTCTCGGCATTGTCACCGAGGAGCATGTCGCGCAGGAACTCGTAGCCGGGAAGCGTGAGGCGGGAGTTCTCCGGGATCCCGTCGTTGTACTTGCCGGTGAGCAGTCCCGATGCGAGGGGCGACCAGACCGTCGTGCCGAGGCCGATCTCGTCATAGAGGCGGCGATACTCCTGCTCGAAGCGCTCCCGGTGCAGCATGTTGTACTGCGGCTGCTCCATTGTGGGCGGAATGAGATTGTACTGCCGCGCCACCGAGTAGGCCTCCATGATCTGCTGGGCCGACCACTCGGAGGTCCCCCAATAGAAAACCTTCCCCTGCCGGATCAAGTCGTTCATGGCCCAGACGGTTTCCTCGATTGGGGTATCCTCATCCGGACGGTGGCAGTAGTAGAGGTCCAGGCAGTCCACCTGCAGACGCTCGAGGGCCTGGTGGCACGCCTCGAAGACGTGCTTGCGGCTCAAGCCCGTCTGATTCGGCTTTCGCTCCTTGGTCGAGCCGAAGAAGACCTTGCTGGAGACGATGTAGGAGTCCCGCCGCCAACCGGCCTCTTTCAGCACCTGTCCCATGATCTTCTCCGACTCCCCGCGGGCGTAGGCTTCCGCATTGTCAAAGAAGTTGATTCCAGCGTCGTAGGCGCGGTGCATGAGCTTCTTGGCGGCTCCGACATCGACCTGATTCGAAAAAGTTACCCAGGAGCCGAAGGAGAGTGCGCTCACCTTCAGGCCCGCCTTACCGAGTCTTCGATATTCCATGGTTCCTTCCTTTACGCAATTTCGAGGGCTATCTCCATCATCTCGGTGAAGGACTTCCGCCGATCCTCGGAGGAGAGCTCCTCGTTCGTCACCAAGCTGTCACTCACCGTCAAGATTGTCAGCGCCTGTGCGCCGAACTTGGCTGCTTCGGTGTAGAGACCGGCAGCCTCCATCTCAACCGCCAAGATGTTGAATGCAGCCCACTGTTTCCAGTGCTCCGGATCATCGTGGTAGAACTGGTCCGTTGAGAGAACATTGCCTGCGTGGTAGCTGTAGCCCTTCTGATCCGCCAGGTCGCAGGCGGCGCGGTAGAGAGCCGAATCCGCCGTCGGGGCAAAGTCGGCGCCGCCGAAGCGAAGCTTGTTCACGTTCGAGTCGGTGCTCGCCGCCATGGCGAATACGAGCTCACGCGTATGGATGTTCGGCTGCAGAGAGCCGCAGGAGCCAATCCGAATGAGCTTCCGTGCCCCGAAGTCGGCCATGAGCTCGTGCACGTAGATGAGGTGGCTCGGAATGCCCATACCGGTGCCCTGGACGGAGACGCGCTTGCCCTTGTAGGTGCCGGTGAAGCCGAGCATGCCCCGGACCTCGTTATACTGCGTTGCGTTTTCCAAGAAGTTTTCTGCCACGAATTGCGCCCGGAGGGGGTCGCCGGGGAGAAGCACCGACTCCGCGATGTCCCCCTTCCGTGCTCCAATGTGAACGCTCATGAGTCCTCCTGAATGCCTATATCTCTGATGTCAGCCAGTCGCCGAACTCCGTAATCATTGCGGAGAAATCCGGCATGTCCGCGGCGGCCTTCTGAAAGAACTCCTTCAGTGCCCCCTTGTCGTAGCGCACGCCGATCATCCGCTTCTCGAGCTCGTCGATGAGGTCGGGATAGAGAACATCGGAGAAGATCTTCGTCTCCTCTACCTGTCCCCGCCGTGTATTGATGTGAACGTCCATCTCGCCCCAATCGAAGCGATTGTAGAGATGGTGCGAGAAGTCCGGGGTCTTTCCGAAACGCCAGTTCCAGTCCTTGAGCTCCTCGTAGTAGGCCTTCAAGGAGGGGACCTCCTCCAGGTCTTCCCG
>CAYPTH010000016.1:1410-38866 GCA_964413635.1 uncultured Spirochaetaceae bacterium | reverse complement strand
GCCGCGCCGCCTGGAAGTCTATGCGCGTCAGAGGACTATCTGTTGTCTTATTTCCGGCCCGCGCGTTTTCACAAGCTCTCGGCACCATTCTTCGTGACAAGCAGCGTGTCTTCGAGGCCTTCGAGGGGATTCCGCCCCTGTATGCCATTACTCGCACGATCCTCCGGCGCATTAGCTCTGGAATTGGATGAGCGTTTCGCGGGTTTTGGCAGCGATGTTTTTGAGCGGACCGAGGAGCTCCCCTATTCGTCCCGGGTTGCCGTTTTCCGCGGCAGATTCGATCTCGCGCAAAATGCTTTGTAGCGCCACGGCGGTGACGTTTCCCGCCGCACCTGCGAGGGAATGGGCAAGGCTGTGGACCTCGTGCAGATCCTCTTTATCCGCCGCCGCGACCAGCCGCTTGTGCTTTCTGTCCCAGAGGCCCAGGAAGGTAGACACGGCGGTTTGTGCCAACTGCGCGTCACCACCGAGTTGATCCAGCAGCTGATCGGAATCGAAAAGGGGGTAGCCCGGTGTCGGAGTATCCGGCGGAGACGCCCCGGGGCCAGTTCCACCAGAGGCGGCCCCGGTGTTGGCCGCGGACTGCACGTAGCGCCGCACGAGATCCAGAAAGGCGTCAATATCGAGCGGCTTCGACAGGTAGTCATCCATGCCCGCGGTAATGCACGTTGCCTGATCCTCGTCGGACGCGTAGGCGGTCAGGGCAATAATGGGCACCGAATGATCGAGAACGTCGGATTCCCGCGAACGGATGCGGCGGGAGGTCTCAATACCGTCGATGCCGGGAAGGCGAACGTCCATGAGCACCAACTCGTATGACTGAGTTGATAGCTTCTCCAGCGCCTTCTCGCCGGAATCGGCTACATCCGCCGAGAGTCCTGCCTTCGCAAGAATCTTCTGTGCGACGAGCTGATTGATGTGGTTGTCTTCGACCAGCAGAATTCGTGGCTCAGACATCTCCGCAGTCTGTCTCCCGAAAGCTGAACACGGCTCGTTCGTCCGGAGCTTCCCGTGCAATATACCCACAGAGATTCCGATGAGTCACTGTCTATGCGTCCCGCGCCTCTCATTGCACAGCGTTTTGGAGCTGCTCATACGTCTCGACCCGCGGCAGGTCGGCGTTCCGGCGTACCACCTGAACGGACGGCCGGAACAGGATTCCGCGGTCCGCCGCGCGGAGCATGGATAGATCATTGAAGGAATCACCAATTGCCGTGGTTCGAAAACCGAGCGCTCGAAACGCTTCCACCGACCGCCGCTTGCCGTCGGATACCCGCATCCGATAGTCGACGATTTTGTTTTCTTCTACGACGAGGGTGTTACAAAAAATGGTGGGATGGTCGAGCTTCGGCGCCATGGGCTGCCAGAACTCCCAAAAGGTGTCGGAGAGGATGATCGCCTGGCCGTGAGCGCGAAGGGAGCGAAGAAACTCCGCAGCGCCGGCGAGCGGCTCGAGTTGGGAGATGACCGAAGTGATGGCGGTGAGGTCGATGTGGTGGCTTTCCAGCTCTGCGAGACGTCGACGCATGAGCTCGTCGTAGTCCGCAATGTCTCGGGTCGTGAGACGGAGCGTTGGTACGCTGAAGGCTCCAGCGAGGGCTATCCAGACCTCCGGCATGAGGACACCCTCGAGGTCTAGGCAAATGAGGTGGGGGCGGTGATCCCCGGCGCTACGCTCAGGGTGCTTGTTCGGGTTCTGCTGTGTGGGAGTTGCCATCCACTGGATTATGCTCACGAATCGCAGACGCGTCGAGAACCCCCGGTGGGGCCGGAGTTTCTTCCGCTCCCATCATGGTTGCCACACGTTGCAGACTGGAGAGGATCTGAAGCTGTTCCCACTGTTGTAGTTGGACGAATTCGCGAATGAACTTCTCCTGCAGAAAGGTTGGGTTCTTGTCGAGCAACTCTTGTCCCTGAGGCGTAACGGAGACAGTGACTTTGCGCTTATCTTGAGAGCTCCGAAGCCGCTGTACGAGCGTCCGTGTTTCGAGCCGGTCAATAATGTTCGTCACCGTGGCCTGGCTGAGACTGACCTGGCGCGCGACGCCCCCGACCGTAATGTCTCGGTGCTCCGAAATTGTCCGCATTACAACTAGTTGCGGTCCTGTCAGCCCGAAGGACTTCTCGAGTTGCTTCGAGTGCAGATCTATGGCGCGGATGATCCGTCGGAGTAATGAGAGGACTTCTTGACTTACCTGATCGTGGTCAGACGGATGCACGTTCCTGAGACTCCTCTTGACTTCTCACCGTTGCATAGGCAAGATCACGGTGCGAGTACATGGCGCACTAAACAATAGTGCTCAATTGAACAGATAGAGTCAAGGGATTGTCCATGGATGTGGGTGGGGCGTGGTTGATAGGCTGCGACGGCGCGTCGTGGCATACTCAAGCGTGGGTGCCAGTAAATCGTTTCTGGGGAGCTGTTTACGGTCTCTACGGTGCAGATTTGCCGTTTCCGGCCAGGCGCGTGCCACGGAAGGACAATTCGTGTGCGGACTTGCCGGTTCCGAATCGAAAAAAAATGCTTTCAGCTCGATGGACTCCTATTGACACTTCCGGGGCCCTTGCGTACCTTACTGTTGAAGCGTAATTTTTCGTGTTCAATTGTTGAGAGGAAAAAACGCACGCTGCCTTGTACCAAACGGCACGAAGGAAGACTGAATGGAAGAGCAAAAGGTTAAGATACGCATCGAGAACGTGTATAAGGTTTTCGGGCGCAACCCCGGCCGCGCCGTTGAATTCCTCGAAAAGGGAATGAGCAAAGACGAGATTCTCAGCAAGACGAAGCTTGCGGTTGGTGTGGCCGACGCCTCCTTTAACATCTACGAAGGTGAAACCGTCGTTGTCATGGGACTTTCCGGCAGTGGGAAGTCGACGCTCATACGTTGCGTCAATCGCCTCATGGAACCCACCGCAGGCAAGATCTACGTGGACGATATCGACGTGACGTCCCTCACCACGGAAGAGCTGAGAGACCTTCGCCGGAAAAAATTCGGCATGGTGTTTCAGAGCTTCGCGCTATTCCCGCACAAAACGGTGTACGAGAACGTCGAGTTTGGCCTCGAAGTCCAGGGAGTCGACCCGGAGGTACGCCGCAAGCAAGCGGAGGAATCCCTGCAACTTGTCGGCTTGGCCGGGTGGGGCGACTATCTGCCGGCCAATCTCTCCGGTGGAATGAAGCAGCGCGTCGGCTTGGCTCGGGCGCTCGCGGTTGATCCCGACATCCTCCTCATGGACGAGGCATTTAGCGCCCTCGATCCGCTCATTCGCACCGATATGCAGGATGAGCTCCTGGCCCTCGAAAGCCGAGTAAAGAAGACGATCATGTTCATTACCCACGACCTCGACGAGGCGCTGAAGATGGGTGACCGAATTGTGCTCATGCGCGACGGCAAGGTCGTTCAGATCGGCACGCCGGAGGATATTCTTTCACGCCCGGCAAACGACTACGTTGCACGTTTCGTCGAGAACGTCGATATCACCAAGGTTCTCACCGCCGAGGACGTCATGAAAAAGCCGACCCCAGTCGCATTCGTGAAGGATGGACCGAGGGTCGCCCTGCGCAAGATGCAAGAGGCCGGCATGTCCGGAATCTTCGTGGTCGAGCGCGACCACAAGCTTGTCGGACATGTCACCGCTGAGCGTGCCTCCGAAGCGGCAAAGAAGGGTGAACAGTGGATTGATGACATTACCCGTGCGGACGAGGTGTCTTCGGTTCCGCTGGACGAACCGGTCCGGCAGATATTTCAGCTGGTGTCGGGGAATCCGGTCGCCGTCGTCGATAAGGACAACATCCTCCGGGGCGTGATTGTCCGGGGATCGGTCCTCGCCGCGCTCTCAGAACGAGGAGAAAACGAATGATAGAGCTTCCACGAATACCTCTTGGCCCGGGAGTCGAAGCTGCGTTGGATTGGCTGACAACTGTGCTGTCACCCTTTACGCGGGCCTTTTCGAACGTGGTCGAGATTGGGATAGAAAGCATTGTCCTGGGCCTGGAATTCATACCGCCCCTTATTCTGATTGCACTCATTGTTGCACTCACGTGGTGGGTCGCGAATCGAAACGTGGCAATCTTTGCCGCTATCGGCTTGTTGTTTATCTGGAACATCGAGCTTTGGGATGCAACGCTGTCTACGATAGCGCTTATTCTCATTGCAACACTGCTGGCAGTGGCGTTGGGAATTCCCCTCGGCATCATCGGGGGCTTGAGCGAGCGCTTTCACAGAGTCATTACGCCGATTCTGGACTTCATGCAGACCATGCCGGCCTTCGTCTATCTCATTCCGGCAATCCCATTCTTCGGATTGGGTCCGGTTGCGGCGGTATTTGCGACCATCATCTTTTCCATCCCGCCGGCAATTCGATTGACATCACTCGGTATCCGGCAAATAGACGTCGAAATGATCGAGGCCTCCGAGGCATTCGGCACAACCACCATGCAGAAGCTGACCAAGGTGCAGTTGCCCTTGGCGCTGCCGACCATCATGGCCGGCGTGAACCAGACCATCATGCTGGCACTCTCCATGGTCGTTATTGCGGCAATGATCGGTGCCGGCGGTCTTGGCGGCGAAGTGTGGCGCGCGATCCAACGTCTCCGTCCCGGACAGGGAGTCGAGGCCGGTTTGGCGGTCGTTATCATTGCCATGCTTCTTGACAGAATTACCCAGAATCTCGCACGGCGGAATTAGTCGCCGGCGAGCATGAAATAGGGAAGAATTGCCTTTCCCCGGGCGCGCCTGTTAGGCCGTCGGGGAACACCGAACGGGCAAATTTTTTTGAACGAAAAAGGGGGAGAACATGACGAATCTTAAGAGAATTCTCGTCACGTTTCTCATTCTCACCGTTGCTGCGACGTTCGCATTTGCTGCTGGTCAGCAGGGCGAAGGCGGCGGTGAAGCCATGGAAGATAAGGGCAGCGTAGAGCTTGCGTACGTCGAGTGGGCGCGAGCCGTTGCCATTACCCACGTTGCTGGGGACATCCTCACGCGTCTCGGGTATGACGTCGAGCTGAACAACGTCGCGAATGCCGCAATGTGGCAGTCCGTCGCTTCTGACGACTCCGACGCCCTTCTGGCTGCCTGGCTGCCCGCCACGCACCAGATGTTCTACGGAGAAGAGGGTGAGTTCACCGACGAGGTGGTAGACCTCGGTCCGAACTACGAAGGTGCGAAGCTCGGCTTGGTCGTTCCCAGCTACGTCCAAGAGGAAAGCATCGCTGATCTTGTCGCGAATGCAGACAGGTACGACAGCGAGATTGTCGGTATCGACCCCGGCGCCGGCATGATGCAGCAGACCGAACAGGCGATCGAGAACGACACCTACGGGCTTGGAAGCTTTACCCTCCTCGAGGGAAGCGGCCCCACCATGACGGCGGCGCTCGGTGACGCCATTCGCAATGACGCGCCCATTGTCGTGACCGGCTGGAAGCCGCACTGGATGTTCGGTCGCTGGGATCTGAAGATCCTCGACGATCCGCAGAATGTCTTCGGCGCGACCGAGACCATCAATACCATGGTCCGCCCGGGTCTGGAAGAGGAGCAGCCTGAGCTGTACAGCTTCTTCGCCAACTTCGACTGGTTTGCCGTCGAGAACGTCATCGCTCAGGTGATGGTCGACGTCCAGGAAGGCATGGATCCGGAAGAGGCCGCTACCCAGCGCGTCGGCGAGAACCAGGCTGCGATCAACAACGCCATGCCCGAGGGCATGAGCTTCTAAGCGCTTCATGCGCACCTCACGGAGCCCTGCGGGGTCCCGTGAGAAGAGTGAGCCGCCGCGACTTTGCGGCGGCTCTTTTTTTGTCTTCGCCCTATCATGGCGACCCCCGCCTACCCCGTCCGCGCAATGCATAGTTATACGCTCCAAGCTCTTGAATGCGTATAAAGCGTAGACATTTACGGAAGGATGCGCTTTAATACACGCTCAACAACCAAAAGAAGGCCCTCTGGTCGGCTGGTGCCGTCACTGCAGAGGAGTTTTATTGCGGAGGTAGTATGAAACGTATTGCAATCATTGCCGTATTGCTGGCGACCTTCCTGGCTCTCGGCGCGTTTGCGGCGGGTGAACAGGAGATGGCTGAGAGCAACGTAATCGGCATGGCGAAGATCGTCTCCCATCCGGCACTTGACGGGGTGGAGCAGGGGATCATGGATGAGCTCAGCGAGCAGGGTTACGAGTTTGACTACGATCTCCAGAATGCGAACGGCGACATGACCACGGCGTCGCAGATAGCGACCAAGTTCAAGAACGATGGTGTCCGGTTGGCCGTTGGGATTGCCACGCCGACCGCTCAAGCGCTGGTCAATGCCCTCGACGAGATCCCCGTGATTTACTCCGCCGTCACCGACCCCGTTGCAGCCGGGCTCGTTGATTCCTTCGACGAAGGCGGCGAAAACGTGACCGGCGTTTCCGACATGACTCCCGTGGAAGCGCAATTCGATCTGATTGAGCAACTGGTGAATGTCGAGGCCCTCGGACACGTGTACACGAGTGGCGAGACCAACGCGGTCACCTTAGCTAACATGGCCGAGGAGACCGCACAGGCGCGGGGAATCGAGTTTGTCACATCCACGGTGACGAATTCCTCCGAAGTGCGCCAGGCAACGCAGTCTCTGGTCAACCGGGTAGATGTCATCTACGTTAGCACCGATAATACCGTCGTCTCGGCACTTCCGAGCGTTGTTGAAGTCGCCACCAATGCCGGCGTACCGGTGGTGACCGCCGATCCGAGCTCCGCCGAGGATATCGGCGTTCTCGCCGCGCTCGGATTCGAGTACTACAAGATGGGTCGGCGCACCGGGAAGCTCATTATTGAGGTGCTCGAAGGGACGCCAACCAGCGAGATTCCGACGGTCTTCATGACCGATCCGTCCGACACGGAGTTGCTGTTGAACCTGGATGTTGCCGAGGATCTCGGCATAGACGTTCCGTCATCAGTGCTTGATCAGGCCGGTACCATTATCGAGAACGGCGAAATCCAATAGGAATGGCCACAGGTGTATACCTGCACCGGCATTTCGCGCCGGTGCGGGCGTTCCGGCCCGCCCTTCGGCGGGCCGACGCGTCTATACCCCGCGTCAGACAAGGTATGGTCAAAACAACATGATTGAAGGCGTATTCGTCGAAGGCCTGGCGTATGCGGTCATGGTTCTCGGTGTCTTCATTACCTTTCGTATTCTCAACTTCCCCGACCTCACCGTCGACGGATCCTTCCCCTTAGGGGCGGCGATCGTCGCGATCATGATTACGAACGGCCACAGCCTGTTCTTGGCCATCCTGATCGCCTTCATCGGTGGACTCATCGCCGGAGTCATTACCGCAATCATTCACAACAAGCTCGGGGTGCCGAATCTTCTCGCGGGAATTCTCACCATGACCATGTTGTGGTCAATCAACATCCGCGTCCTGGGAAACAAGGCGAACCTACCCCTTCTTCGGCAGGATACCTTGGTTTCGAAGTCCGTGGCACTGCTGGAAGGAGTGGTGCCGTCGGAATGGGCCATGCTCATCTTCTTTGCCGTCTTTGCCCTCGTCGTGAAGTTCTTGCTCGACCTGTTTTTCCGGACCGACCTGGGGCTAACCCTCGGTGCCATGGGCGACAACGAGCAAATGGTGATCTCTACCGGCGTGAACCCGGAAGCTCTGAAGATGATCGGCGTCGGGCTCTCGAACGGTCTCGTGGCGCTGTCCGGTGGCCTGGTTGCCCAGTATCAGGGCTTTGCCGATGTCAATCTGGGTCAGGGCATCATTATCGCCGGCCTGGCATCGGTAATGATTGGGGAGTTTATTCTCAGGTCGAACCGTATCGGCTTGCTTACGCTCCGGGTGATTCTCGGCTCCATCCTCTATCGCGGACTCATGTACCTGGGCCGCTTCTACGGGTATCACATTAACCTCACCCCAACCGATCTCAAGCTGATAACAGGCTTGCTCATCATTCTCTCCTTGGTGATAACGCAGATTCGACGCAAGAAGCCGTCGAAGGGTGGGCAGCCGCGACCCCACCCGGAGCGCGCAGCGGCAGATGACGGCGATCCCGCGCCGGCTGCGGCCGGCGGCAATGCTCCGGCAGGAGGCGTTTCGAAATGATTCGCCTCGAAAAAGTCAACAAGGTCTTCAATCCCGGTACGGTCAACGAAAACCGGGCCATCAATGACGTCGATCTCCGCGTGAATGCAGGAGATTTCATTACGGTGATTGGATCGAACGGCGCCGGAAAGACGACGTTGCTCAATCTAATCACGGGTACGCACATGGCGACCTCAGGGCACATCTACATCAATGATCGAGACGTTACCCGTGAACCGGAGCATCGGCGGGCCCGCGACATCGGTCGGATTTTCCAAGACCCGCTCCTCGGGACGGCGAGCAACATGAGTCTCGAGGACAACATGATCATTGCGTACAAGAAGGGCTTCAAGGGTCTTGGTATCAGCCTCAATCATAAGATGCGCGAGTTCTTCTACGAGAAGATTCTCGAGCTCCAAATGGGGCTAGAGAATCGCTTCAAGGACAACGTCGGACTCCTGTCGGGCGGCCAACGGCAGGCGCTCACGCTTCTCATGATGGTGCTCTCCGAGCCGAGTCTCATACTCCTAGACGAGCACACTGCGGCGCTCGACCCCAAGAACGCCCAGATGGTGCTCGGCCTCACCGAAAAGTTTATTGAGGAGTATCGGCTCACTACCATGATGGTCACGCACAACATGCACCATGCGATTGGATACGGGAACCGCCTCCTCATGATGGACGGGGGTGAGGTTATCCTGGACGTTTCGGGCGAGGAGAAGCAGAGTCTCACCGTAGACAAGCTCGTCGAGAAGTTCCACGAGATCCGTCACCGCACCTTCGAAAACGACGAAGTCTTGCTTTCGCAGGCGGATGACGCATAGCAGAGGTTTCGACACACGGCTTCGGTGAAGCCGCAGATAACCAAAGGAGGTTTCGTATGGCGAAACGCACATTGGTATTTTTTATTGGACTCATCTTTGTAGCCGGGCTGCTCTTCGCCGGCGGTGAGCAAGAACAGCAGGTGAAGATCGGCTTCATCGGTCCCCTTACGGGAGACTACGCGAACTACGGCAACCTGCAAAGCCAGGCCGTCCAGCTTGCAATCGATGAACGAAATGAGGCCGGCGGAATTGGGGGGAATGAGATCGTTCTCATCTCAGAGGATTCCGAGGCGGATGTGGCCCGAGGGAACGCCGCGATCGAGAAGCTGGCAAGCGTGGATCGGATTGACGGCCTGGTCGGCGGCGTCTTTTCCACCGTGTCACTGGCAATTGCGCCGCGGGCACAGACCGAGCAGATCGTCATGATCTCGGGATCTGCAACCCACCCGGATCTTACCGGCAACGGGGACTACATCTTCCGTACCATTGCAAGTGATGCCTTGCAGGGACGCGTCTTTGCCCAGTACGTATACGAGGAACTGGGCTACGAGGATGTCGCCATTCTCTACACGCGCAACGACTACAGCCAGGGTCTGACGAACGTGTTTACGGAGACCTTTGAAGCCGGCGGGGGCGAAGTTGTCACAACCGAGAGCGGCATCCAGGGCGACCGCGACTTTCGCACCCAGCTAACGACCATCCGGGCGGAAAACCCGGACGCCATCTTCCTCCCGAACTACGTGGCGGAAATTGCGCAGGTTCTCGAGCAGGCGGAGCAGCTCGGAATTGACGCGGCCATGCTCAGCGCCGACGGCTTCAGCAATCCGGAAATCTTTGATCTTGCCGGACCGCTTGCCAACGGTGTTGTGTTCAGTGGGCCGCCGGCCGAAGCGGGCGTTGCCGAGGATCGGAAGCAAGCCTTCGAGGAGAAATACACCGAAACCTACGGTGTGGGCCCCGACTCCTTCAGCTACAACGCCTACGACGCCGCGAATATCATTCTGGACGCAATCGCGCACGCCTACGATCAAGCAAACGAGGCGCAAAAGACAGAGCTCGAGCTGGACAGTACTGCGATTCGCGATTATGTCGCCGGCGTCGAAGGCTACACCGGTGTCTCCGGCACCATTACCTTCGCCGAAAGCGGTGACGTTGTGAAAAACATCGGCATCTTTGATGTCGAGAACCAGGAGTTCGTGCAGCAAGGTGTCTACACCGTCGTTGACGGAGAGTTACAAGCGCGCTAGAGCGCGGCAGTGGGCGGGCGTGTTTCGGCGCGTCCGCCCTCCCCTGGAGCGTACCCGGTGGGCATACCCTTAACCGATCTCTTTCAACACTTCATCAACGGCCTGACCCTCGGGGGCATCTACGCCTTGATTGCCCTCGGCTATACCATGGTCTACGGCATTCTCAAGTTCATCAACTTCGCCCACGGCGAGGTGCTCATGATGGGAACCTACGTCGGCCTTTTCACCTTCAACGCTCTGCGGGGCGGCCAGACGACCGGTGCATGGGTGCTCTTCCTCTTCTTCATTGGCGTCGTTGCCGCCATGGTTGCGAGCGGCGCCCTGGGCTTCGTGGTCGAGAAGATTGCGTACAAGCCCTTACGGCGGGCCAAGCGTCTGACCCTACTCTTGAGCGCCATCGGTATGTCGATCATTCTCATGAACCTGGCGGCCTTCATCTACGGGACCCGCTCGAAGAAGTACCCCTATCCCTTCGACAATAGCCCGATCGAGTTGGGACCGGTGTCCGTTGCACCGCATCAGGTTCTGGTTCTCGTTGTCGTTGTTGTCATGATGGTGGCGCTGAAGCTTTTCATTGACCGAAGCCGTCTGGGCAAGGCGATGCGAGCTACCAGCCTCGATCAGGATGTTGCCCGGTTGATGGGCATTAACGTCGACAACATTATCAGCCTGACCTTCATCATTGGCTCTTCCCTGGCTGCAACCGCGGGTGTCCTCATGGCCCTGGACTTCAAGGTCTATCCGACCATGGGCACCATGGCCGGTCTCAAAGCCTTCGTCGCGGCGGTTGTCGGAGGTATCGGCAACATCACCGGGGCAATGGTGGGCGGTATTATTCTCGGAGTTGCGGAGACCTTCGGGGTCGCCTTCTTGGGAATCCCGGTGGGCCTCCGTGACACCATTGCCTTTTCCATTCTCATTGTCATTCTGCTGGTACGCCCAGAGGGCATTATGGGCAAGATGGAGCGGGAGAAGGTCTAATGATCAACTTCATTCTGCTGCTCGTTATCTATATTGGCATCTACGCCATCTTGGCCTTGGGTCTCAACATAGTCGTGGGATACGGCGGCATGCTCTCTCTCTGTCAGTCAGCCTTCTTTGCCATTGGCGCCTATACCACTGCAATCCTGATGAGCCGGGGCGATGTGAACTTCTGGATCATCCTCCTCCTCTCCGGGCTCCTCGCCACCGTTCTCGGCTTCATAATTGGCCTCCCGACGCTTCGGCTCCGGGGTGACTACCTGGCAATTGCGACCCTCGGCTTTGCCGAGATCACGCGAAACATCATTCTCAACTGGGATAACCTGACCCGCGGCCCCATGGGTATCACCGGGATTCCGCGGATCGAAATCTTGGGCTTCGAGTTGAACCCAATCGACAAAATCGGCTACGTCTTTCTGGTCTGGATCTTCGCAGGCATTACATATTTGATACTGCGCCGCATAACACGGTCTCGTCTGGGGCGCGCCCTCGAGGCAATCCGAGAGGACGAGGTCGCCGCTTATGCGATGGGCATCAATATTACCAAGTACAAGGTCTTTGCCTTCGCCCTGGCGAGCTTCTTCGGCGGCATTGCCGGGACCCTGTGGTCTGCGTATAACCAGTCGGTCTCGCCTGCGACCTTCACCTTCATGCTCTCGGTCATGATCTTGTGCATGGTTGTTCTCGGCGGTATGGGAAACCACCACGGCGCGATCCTCGGCGCCATCCTGATCACCGTTGCCGGCGAGTTTCCGCGGCTCATGGGTTTTTCCAGCGTGGTTCCGCCGCAGTTCAAGCAGATCATATTCGGACTCATTCTGGTTACCATGATGGTGTTCCGTCCGCAGGGGATTCTCGGACGAAAGAAGATCGACTTTGGACGGCTGGCCCGCCGCCAAGCGCTGCGTCGGGAGGGGCAGAGTGCCGCCGCCGGAGGTGAATCATGACCCACCTCAAGACGGACGCGCTTCGCCGGCAGTTCGGCGGCGTTGTTGCCGTGGCGGACGTGGACTTCAGCGTCGAGAGGGGGAGTATTACCGGTCTCATTGGCCCGAACGGCGCCGGAAAGAC
The DNA here is from genome assembly GCA_964413635.1 of uncultured Spirochaetaceae bacterium. Taxonomy (GTDB): domain Bacteria; phylum Spirochaetota; class Spirochaetia; order DSM-27196; family PWMO01; genus CAYFQV01. The sequence goes on along the minus strand of CAYPTH010000016.1, from coordinate 26,679 downwards.
TACGCTCTTCAACAACATCACCGGCATGGATACGCCGACAGCCGGAACAGTATCCTTCAACGACCGCGACATCACGGGCATGCCGGCCAACCGCATTACCCGGCTGGGCATGGCGCGAACCTTCCAGAACATTCGGCTGTTCAAGGAGATGACGGTCCTCGAAAACATCATGATTGGCCGTCACTTCAAGGAGTCCCATCCCGCGTCCCGGAACAACCGGATGCTCAACGCCTTTCTCACCGTCCTTTTTCGTGGCCGTGACGATCAAAGCGTCTACGAGGGGGCCGTGAAGTGGATGGACTACCTCAATCTGCAGCAGTACGAGAACGAGTACGCCAAGAATTTGCCCTACGGGAAGCAGCGTGAGCTGGAAATCGCCCGCGCCATGGCAACGGAGCCTGAGCTCCTCTTCCTCGATGAGCCCGCGGCCGGCATGAACCCCTTGGAGACCGCCGAGCTCATGAGCACGATACGCAGGATCAGGGACTTGGACGTAACCATCGTCCTCATTGAGCATGACATGAAGCTCGTCATGAACATCTGTGACACCATTACGGTGCTGAACTACGGTCAAAAGATTGCGGAGGGGGACCCGCAGGCCATTCAAGGGAATCCCGACGTCATTGAGGCGTACCTGGGGAAGGAAGAGTGAGCCTGCTACTTGAAGTCACCGACGCCGAGGTGAAGTACGGCAACATTACCGCGCTGAAGGGTGTAAGCGTTGAGGTGCCCAGGGGAGAGGTCGTCTGTCTCATTGGTGCGAACGGCGCGGGCAAGTCGACCCTTCTCAAGGCAATCGTGGGCCTCGAGCCCCTCACGGGGGGCGAGATCCGTTTCGACGGCGAGGTCATTGCCGCGAAGAGTCGCATTGCCGGGCGGCGACTGCCCTGGGGCCGCTCAAGCGACCAGCTCCTGACCAATCAAATTGTCTCCCGGGGAATCTCCTTGGTACCGGAGGGGCGGCGAGTTTTTGCCGACATGACGGTGGAGGAAAACCTGGAAATGGGCGCCTTTCTCCAGCGAGACGAGGCGGTGGTGAAGCGCAAGCTCGAGGAGATGTACGAGCTCTTCCCGATCTTGAAGGATCGCCGGCGGCAGAAGACGCGCTCCCTGTCCGGCGGCGAGCAGCAGATGATGGCCATTGCCCGCGCCCTCATGAGCTCCCCTCGGCTCCTGCTCCTCGACGAGCCGGGGCTGGGCCTGGCGCCGCTTATCATTCGACACATCTTCCAGACCATTAAGCGCATCAATGCGGAGGAAGAAGTGACGGTCTTCCTCGTGGAACAGAACGCCAAGATTGCCCTGAACAGCTCGCGGCACGGCTACGTAATGGAGACCGGGAGCATTGTCCTGGACGATGAGAGCGCAGCGCTCCTCGAAAACGACCGCGTGAAGGCCGCGTATCTGGGAGAGTAATCCGGGAGAGTAGACGATGACGGTAGATCGAATTATGACGAGAAACCCATTCACGGTGAGTCGTAACACCTCCGTGATTGACGCGCAGAAGATCATCCGGCGGGAGAAGGTTCACCGCCTTCCCGTACTGAACAAGGAGCACAAGCTCGCGGGGATTGTCTCGGAGAAGGATCTGCTCTACGCATCTCCCTCTCCCGCCTCGACCCTCAACGTCTACGAGATGAGCAACCTCCTCATGGAGCTCAAGGTGGAAAGCGTCATGACCAAGGAGGTCGTCACGGTTTCTCCGGATACCTTGCTGGAGGACGCCGTTCGGGAGTTGGTGGATCACGACATTGGTGGCCTGCCGGTCATGGATGGCGCCACCCTGGTCGGCATTATTACCGAGTCCGACTTCTTCAAGCTCTTCATTGAGCTCTTCGGTACCCGGCAGTCCGGTCTGCGAGCGACCATGCTCCTTCCCGAGCACCCCGGCGAAATCGCCCAGCTCTCCTCCGCGATTGCCGGGGCCGGCGGGAACATCATTTCCCTCGGCACCTTCCCCGGGGACGATCCCACCAACGCTCTCCTCACCATTAAGGTAGACGGCATGGACGCAGAGACGCTCCGGAGGGTCTCCGAACCCCTGGTGAACGAGGTTATTGACGTCCGTCGGACCTGACGTCGGACCTGAGCCCGAGGAGGCGCTGCAGGTCACGGGCGTTCGCCACGGCCTGGGCGTCTGCGTGGTTGTTGAAGGCGACCATGATGAGGGCCATCTGCGTCATGAGCTCCCGGATCCGGTCCGCCCAGGGTTGGAGCTCGTCCTTCCGGTAGAGGTAGTCGTAACGGCTGCGGTTGTCTCCCTCCCACCAGTTCGCGGCGTTTCGCCCGTGGAAGCGCAGGTAGGCGGAGGCATTGGTCGTTGCCGCAATGGGCCGTGGCAGGCCCTCGAGGTGGGGGCCGTCGGTCATGACGTAGCCGACGCCGAGCTCCCGCATGTGGGCAAAGACTGAGCCGCGCTGCCACTCCCGGTTCCGGAGCTCCAGAAAGCGCGGTACGTCCCCGGTGGCGCGACAGAGCCGGTCGAGATAGCGGCGGTTCTCCGGGGTGTAGTGGAAGCTGTAGGGGAACTGCAGGAGAACACCGCCGAGCTTCCCCGCCTCCGCCAGGGGCGCTACCCCTTCTCGGAAGGCCTGCACCTGTTCCGGCCATGAAGCTTCCACCTCGTGGGTCAGACTCCGGTGCGCCTTTACGGTGAAGAGGAAATCAGGCGGCACGCGGGCGGCCATCCGCTCGAGATGGACGGACGCCGGCATCTTGTAGTAGGAGAAGTTGATCTCGGTGAAGGAAAAGTGGCGGCTGTAGTGCTCGAGCCAGGAGCTCTTGGGGAGCTTGGGCGGGTAGAAGGGACCTACCCAGTCCTCGTAGGAGTATCCGGATGTACCAATTCGTATGTCCGACATGTTAGATATCGGGTAATGAGCGGGTCGGACGGTCCGAGCGCTTGAATTTTCTTCCCGCCTTGCCTATATTGAGCTTCCTCGCGGCCGTAGTTTCCCCTGAAGAAGACGTATTACCGCACTCTGAAACCTGCAAATCACTTGTGGAGTGTGGAACAAGAAGAGGTTTTTATGGAAGAGCGCGTACGCAAAATGCGCAACATCGGAATCAGCGCACACATTGATTCCGGAAAGACAACATTGACGGAACGGATCCTGTTCTACTGCTCGAAAATTCACGCCATCCACGAGGTTCGCGGCAAGGACGGCGTCGGTGCGACCATGGACTCCATGGAGCTGGAGCGCGAGCGCGGCATCACCATTGCCAGCGCAGCTACCAACGTTGAGTGGGAGGAGCATCCCATCAACATCATCGACACACCGGGCCACGTCGACTTTACCATTGAAGTTGAGCGAGCCTTGCGTGTCCTCGACGGAGCGGTATTGGTACTCGACTCCGTTGGCGGCGTCCAATCGCAGACCCTTACGGTGGACCGACAACTCAACCGCTACAAGGTTCCGTTCATCGCCTTCGTCAACAAGTGCGACCGAACCGGAGCCAACCCGGTCCGGGTTCGGGATCAGATCGAGGAGAAGCTTGGTCACAACGCTGTCCTCATGCAGCTCCCGATCGGCCTGGAGGACAAGCACATCGGCCTTGTGGATCTGGTCAAGATGAAGGCCCTCTACTTCGAGGGGACCTTCGGCGAGGAGGTGCGCGAGGATGAGATCCCCGACGACCTCAAGGCCGAGGCGGAGAAGCGTCACGAGGCTCTGATTGACGCGGCGAGCATGTTCTCGGATGAGCTGGCGGAGGCCTTTCTCGAGGGAGAGGTCGACGAGGAGATGGTGCACGAAGCGGTTCGAAAGGGAACCATCGAACGTGGCATTCTGCCGGTATTCTTGGGCTCCGCGTACAAGAATAAGGGGGTGCAACCGCTCCTGGACGCTATTGTCTCCTATCTCCCGAGTCCCTTCGAGGTTTCCAGCGTCGCCTTGGATCTCTCCAATAACGAGGAGCCGGTCCAGCTCGTGACGGACGACAATGTGCCAACGGTGGCGCTTGCCTTTAAGCTCGAGGAAAGCCCTTACGGCCAGTTGACCTATCTGCGCATTTACCAGGGATCGATCAAGAAGGGCATGGAGCTCATGAATACCCGGTCGCAGAAGAAGACGAAGATCGGGCGACTCATCAGGATGCACGCCAGTACCATGGCCGACATCTCCGAAGCGCCTGCGGGCGATATCATTGCCATCTTCGGAATCGACTGCGCCTCCGGCGACACCTTCTGCGGTGGCGGACTGAACTACTCGATGACCTCCATGTACGTTCCCCAGCCGGTTATCTCCCTTGCGGTAAACCCGAGCGACCGTGACTCGGAAGAACGTATGGCAAAGGCGCTCAACCGCTTTTCGAAGGAGGACCCGACCTTCCGTACCTACGTCGATGACGAGTCCAACGAGACAATCATCCAAGGCATGGGTGAGCTCCACCTGGACGTCTACATTGAGCGCATGCGGCGGGAGTACAAAGCGAACGTAGAGACGGGAATGCCCCAGGTCGCCTATCGGGAGGCAATCTCTCAACGCGTCGAGTTCGACTATACCCATAAGAAGCAGACCGGTGGTTCCGGACAGTTCGGACGCGTGGCGGGCTACATGGAGCCCAAGGACACGAGCGACGACGAAATTTACGAGTTCGTGAACGAGATCAAAGGCGGAGTCATTCCGACGGAGTATATCCCCTCCGTCGACAAAGGGTTCCGGATGAGCCTCGAGAAGGGGCAGCTCATCGGCTTTCCGGTGGTGGGGGTTCGGGTAGGCATCAACGACGGTGCGACGCACCCCGTCGACTCCTCCGACATGGCCTTCCAGCAGGCGGCTCAGGGAGCCTTTCGTCAAATCTATATGAAGGCGAAACCGATCATCCTGGAGCCGATCATGAAGGTCACCGTGGAGGGGCCGACCGAGTATCAAGGAAACATCTTCGGTAGCTTGAATCAGCGCCGAGGCATTATACTCACCTCGTCGGAGGACGGAGCCTTCTCCGTCGTCGAAGCGGAGGTTCCATTGTCCGAGATGTTCGGCTACTCCACCGTCTTGCGGAGTCTGACCCAAGGGAAAGCGGAGTTCTCCATGGAGTTCCTGAAGTACGGCAAGGTTCCGCAGTCCGTCGCCGAGGAGCTCATTAAGAAGTTCGAAGAGGCGAAGAAGCAGGAACAGAAGCAAGGAGCCCGGTAATGGTAAAAACGGAATTGGTGAAACGCAGCCCTCTACGCATCTTCGAGAAGTCAATTCACGGGGCTTTGCCGACCGGCAAGCTCGGTATGATTGCGTCCCGCAAAGGAGTGGGAAAGACGGCGTGTCTTGTCCACATTGCGACGGACCAACTCCTCCAAGGCAAGCACGTGATCCACGTGTCCTTTGCCACGAAGACCGATCACATTGTCAGCTGGTACGAAGACATCTTCAAAGAGATTGCCCGAAAGCGTGATCTCGACAACGCCATGGATGTGCACGATGAGCTCATTCGGAATCGGGTGATCATGAACTTCTCGCAAGAGGGTGTCGGTTTACCTCAGGTTGTCGAGAGTCTCCGAGCAATGGTGGAACAGGGCAACTTCAACGCCGACATTCTCATGTTCGACGGCTACAACTTCGAGAAAGGGTCTCCCGAAGACCTGGATACCATCCAGAAGTTCGCCGCTGAGGAGGGCTTGGCCGTCTGGGTGACGGCAACCCTGCATCGTGAGGATCCCTCGGCCGACGACCGCGGCGTTCCCACCTTGTTGGTTCCCTACGTGGACCATGCCGAGGTCTTGGTGACGCTCACACCGACGGAGCGGCACGTGAAGCTCACGCTCGTCAAAGACCAAGAGAAGTACCCCAAAGAGGATCTACACCTCATTCTCGATCCAAAGACGCTGCTCATAGCCGAAGAGGCGTAGCGCTACGCCCTAGCTCCACGCGGAGGCTCCACGTGGAGCCTCCGCATCTATCGGGAGCGCTCGACGCCGACGCGCCGGCAGTAGTCGTGAACCGGGCATCTCGAGCACCACGGAGAAACCGGGGTACAGACCCGCTGGCCGAAACCTACCAGAAGTCCGTTTATGTCGATCCAGTACGCCGTCGGGAGGCTCTCTTTGAGAGCCTCCTCCGTTTGCTCCGGCGTCTCGGTTGCGATCTTGCCGAGTCGGTTGGGGATGCGGTGTACGTGGGTGTCGACGCAGATGGCGGGGACGTGGAAACCGAGGCCAAGGACCAGGTTGGCCGTCTTCCGGCCGACGCCCGGAAGCTCTAGGAGAGCGTTCTCCGAATCCGGGACCTCTCCGTCGTGATGGCGTAGCAACAGCGCCGCGATCGTGGTGAGATTCCGCGCCTTGGTCCGGTAGAATCCCGCCGGGTAGATGAGCTCGGCGACGCGCTCCACCGGCGCCCGTGCCAGTGCGGAGGCGTCGGGAAACTCGGCGAAGAGCCGGTTGGAGGCCGCGGTCGTGACATCGTCCTTTGTCCGAAGCGAAATGATGGTCGAGACCAAGACCTGGAACGGGTCGTGGTGGTCGGCAGCGAGCTGGGATACGGAGGGTAACGGCCCCGACTCCAGGTATTCTCGGATCGTCTCGAGAATTTCGGACCAGGACGGCTCGCTACTCGTCGGAGTCCTCTTCTTCCCCGACATCCTCGTCTTGGGACTCTTCCGAGTCACCCTCTTCGACGTCTTCCTCCTCATCCTTGGAGGTGTCTCGGGGACCTCCCTCCTCAGATGCGAGGCGGTCAAAGATCATGACCTCAACTTCGTCCTTCTTCCGATCTAAAGAAAACGAGACTTCGTCAACCAAGAGCTTCAGGGCACTGTCGAAGAGCTTTCGTTCCAGGATGGGCAGTTCCTTGACGCGGCTGCGATGGTACAGCGTCCGTACGACGGTAGCGATATCCGTGACGCTGCCCTGCTTGAGAAGGTCGAGGTTCATCTGATAGCGGACCTTCCAGTCCGCCGGAACGGGTTCGAACTCCTCACCAATTAACTGGAGTGCATTCTTTGCTTCTTTCTCGGGAACAATTGCGCGGATGCCAAGCTCTTCGGCCTTGTGCACCGGCACCATGACGGTCATGTCCGAAACTTCAAGGTAGATGATGTAGTAGGGTATCTCTTCACCCTTGAACTCCCGCTCTTCAATTGAGCGGATTTCTCCCACACCTTGCAGGGGATAGACTACTTGTTCCCCTTTCTTAAAGGGCATGGTCTTGTCGTCGCTGGAGCCTTTCTTCATTCTGAGAAATATATTATAAGAGCGGTACTGCGTCAAAGTGGCCCAACTCCGTACATGAAAAAGCGCCGCATTTCGATCGAAGCACTGGCATTTCCAGTCATTATTCTCGCGCTGTTGGCAACGGCATTCGCCTTTCGTGGTGAGCTCACCGCGGTCTTTCGAGATCCGGAGACCTTGGAGGCTTGGATTGCGGGACTGGGAGCGGAGGCGCGCCTGGCTTTCCTTGCAGTGCAGGTGTTCCAGGTCCTGGTTTTCGTCGTCCCGGGGGAGGTGGTGCAAATCTCCGGGGGCTACCTCTTCGGGATTTTCGAGGGGGCTCTTTGGTCGACCCTCGGGATCGCGGTGGGAGCGTCCATCAACTACGCGGTCGGGCGCTACGCCGGACGCGCCTTTATCGACCGCTTCCTGAGCGAAAAAGCGGCGGCCCGGTTCACCTCGATCGCCACCTCGGCTCGCGGGAAACAGGGCTTCTTCCTGCTGTTTGTCATTCCCGGCATTCCGAAAGACGTGCTTTGCTACGTTGGCGGCAGTGCGCTCATGGGCTTCTGGGGCTTTCTGCTCATCTCAACGCTTGGACGCCTCCCCGGAATCATTGGGAGTGCCGTGATCGGAGGTTCGGCGGCGGCGGAACAATGGCTGGTTTCCATTACCGTGTTCGGATTGGCCGTCGTGCTCTTTCTTCTGGGAGTGGCGTTTCGCAAACGATTGGAGCGGGTGGTGGAGCGACTCACCGTCGGACGATCCGAGGCACCCACTATGATGCGCGGAGCCGGCTCCCCGGAGGTCAGTTCCTCTGCGCGACCCCGGGAACCGGATCCGCCGCCCGAAAACGGAGATGCTTGAAGGGGTGCACGTCCAAGGGATTGGCGTGCCAACCGCCAATGTCTTCGAGATCAATGAGGTTGATCGCCGGCGAATGGCTCACCGGCAGCACCACGCCGGTTGACAGGAGGATCTCTTCCGCCTCCGCGAGGGTTGCGTTTCGCCGGTTGTCCGCTTCCGTTGCCGCGCGATCAACAAGCTCGTCGAAACGAGCGCTGTCAAAGCCGGCGTTGTTCAGGTTGCTATCCGCGGTCCACATCTGCAAGAAGGTAAGGGGATCGGCAAAGTCGCCGATCCAGCTCAGCGTTGCCAGGTCGTAGTCCGCGGTCTTCACATAATCGAAGTATCGGTCATAGCCGACGGCGTCGATGGTGACTTGGAGGTCCAGTGTGGTCTCCCACGCCTCCTGGAAGAGCCCGGCAATGCGGCGATTGTCTTCCGTGTCGGGGATGGTGATCGTGATATCCGGGAGACCACGCCCCTCCGGATAGCCGGCATCCTCGAGCAGAGTCATGGCTTGGTCGCGTTGCTGCTCGGAAATCGTCTCAACCTCCGGATAGTTTGGAATCTCAGGGACCAGGGTCTGCGCCGGAGTAAAGTAGATTTCCGATGAGCGCACCTTTTCCCACGGCACGAGATTGGCCAGAGCGCGGCGGACCATTGTGTCACTTCCCGGGAGCGAATCCGTGTTGAAGTAGAAATATGAGGTGGCGAACATGGGATTGATACTCACGCCGAATGGGCGCGTTACATCACCCAAGGACATTCCGCTCATGACCCAATCGATGAGCCCATCGTTGAAATCTCTCGTAACGCCCTCATAGTCATCTCGGAAGGTGAAGCGGATCCGGGGAATGCCGACGTTTTCCCGGTCCCAGTAGACCTGGTTCTTCGTCAGCTCCATCTCTTCGTCATTCCGCTCGGTTATGTAGTAGGGGCCGTTTCCGAGGACCGTATCCATCTCGCTCCAGTCGTCGACCTGCCGCATTCGCGGGTGGACGGGAACGAAACTGTGGTGGCAGAGAATGTCGAGAAAGTGCGTCGCCGGCTCGTCGAGCCGCACAAGAAGCACGGACTCGCTTTCGGCGACTATGCCGACTTCCTCACGATCATCGATTTCCCCGGTCCGATACTCTCTTGCACCCTCGATCACGTCGAAGAGGAAGCCGTAGGATGACTCGCTGTCCGGCTCGATATGGGCGAACCAGGTGTCTCGGAAATGCTCCGCGGTGACCCGATCCCCGTTCCAGTAGCGTGCGTCTTGCCGCAGGAAGAAGCGATAGACCCGCCCGCCGGGACCCACGTCCCAGCGCCCCGCTGCCGCGGGAATGGGATCGAGAGTGAGGGGATGATACGAGACCAGCCCCTCGTAGAGACCCGTGAAGATTTGCCCCTCCGTTGAGGTGAAGCTCTTTATCGGGTTGAGCTCCAAATCGGTCGGGAGCAGAGATACTACCAGCTCGTCCTCGGCCTCCGCCGCGAGCAGAGGGAGTGCGGTCACGATCAGTACTGCAAGAAACAGGATTCGGCGTTGCATGAGACCCCGCGCGCTCTTAGGGATTGTACTCCGTGTACGGCAGCTCGCAGCTGCGAGCAACGCCCTGATGAACGCAAGAATGATTCAAGATATTGATGCCCTTGCGAATAGCTTCGTTGGTGCGCGCCGCCTCCTCGAGTCCGAGGTCGGCAATCACCAGGCCGTAATTCAAGGTAACGCTTGTCAGAGCCAAGGTCGATGAATACGCCACCGCTCCGGGCATGTTGGCGACGCAGTAGTGCACCACGTCATCCACGAGGTAGATCGGCTCATCGTGGGTAGTCGGCACGGAGGTTTCCGAGCAGCCGCCCTGGTCGATGGCGACGTCCACCAAGACCGCGCCGTTTTTCATCGTCTCAATGTGGGAGCGCTTGACGATCTTCGGCGCGGTCTCCCCGGGGAGCAGCACGGCGCCAATGATAATGTCCGCCTCCTGCAGGATCATCTCGATGTTGCTCTCCGTGGCATAGAGCGTCGTGATCCGACTGCCGAAGATGTCGTCGAGATAGGCGAGCTTCTTGGCATCTATGTCGAGGACGGTGACGTTCGCCCCGATCCCCGCGGCAATCTTACAGGCATTGGTTCCGACCACGCCCCCACCGATAATGCCGACGTTGCCCCGCGGTACGCCGGGGACCCCCCCGAGGAGAATACCGCGTCCGCCGAACTCCTTTTCCAGGTACTTGGCGCCCTCCTGTACCGAGAGGCGGCCGGCAATCTCACTCATCGGCGTCAGGCAGGGAAGGCTCTTGTCCGGGAGCTCAATGGTTTCGTAGGCGACCGATGCGACGCCGCGCTCCATGAGCATGCGTGCCAGCTCCGGATTGGCCGCCAGGTGCAGGTAGGTGTACAGGATCTGGTTCTCCCGAAAGAGATCGTACTCTTCGGCCAAGGGTTCCTTCACCTTCACAATCATGTCGGCGTCGTCGAAGACCTTCTTCGCGGAATCTACGACGCGGGCGCCGTACTTGACGTACTCACCGTCGTCGTAGCCGGATCCGACGCCGGCTCCGCTTTGGACAACCACGGAGTGGCCGTGGCTAATGAAGGTTCGCGCCCCATGCGGTGTGACAGCGACGCGGTACTCGTGGCGTTTGATCTCTTTGGGGACTCCAATCTGCATTCGCTGGAAGCTCCTTTGCGTGCTGCGGCATGATAGCACATGGATGAAAATCGGTGAACTCAGACCGAGACTGTGCCGATAAACAATAAGATGTCACGACTGTACCTTGCAATGTTCGCGGTCTTAATGCTGTTCCTCGTTCTCCCGATCGGCTTTGGTCAGGCGGAGGTGTCCGAGGAAGAGCTCGCCGCGGTGGACTTCTCCGACGCCGCCGTTTCGCTTGCCGGCCCGCGCGCCTTCTACATTCGCAACATCCAAACCGCCGAGGGGCGCTTCTCCCTTCGACTCGCCTCGAGCGACGGAGAGATCTGGCGCGTCGTCGAGGTGTACCCCGAAAGCCGAAACGTCCTTCCCAACGACGTCATACTGGACGTCGCTACCCTCAAAGCCGAGAACGACCATACTCTGAAAATAGACGGCGTTTTTGTAGAGGACGATGTCTACAGCATCCGACTCCGGCAGGCAGACGGTGGCTACGCCCTGGTAGACGGCGTTCGGTCTGGAACCCTCGCCGCCGTGGATGCGGAGCGCGCCCAGCCCCTGATCGACTTAGCCGTGGAGGAGATCGTCTCCACCGAGCTCGTCGACGCCCGAGCCCGGATTGAAGAGCTTCGCGCCGAGCGGGACCAGGCCGAGGAGAAGGCCGGCCGACTCTCCGCGGAAAACATGGGACTGGTGGAGCGCAACGAGGCGCTGACGCGCCAGGTGCGGGAGCTCAAGGCGGAAAATGAACGCTTGAAGAGCGATATTGCCGAGCTTCGCGATGAGCTCAAGACGGCGAGAGCCGACGGCGGCGGTGACGGCGGCGGTGACGCCGCGTCCGACGCAGCGCCCGACGCCCGGGATCCGAGCCTCGCACAGGCGCGGGCCCTGGAGCGGGCGGCCGCCGAGATCGATGAATCTCTCCAACAGATTGATCAAGCCATTCAGCGCCTGGGCAGCACCGTAAGCGCGAATCACCAGGAGCTCCTCGGGGAGATCGAGGACGCCCAGTCCGCTCTGGCCACCCGGCTCGAGGGTGTTAGCGACGGCGACACGGAGGGGCGGATCGACGAGCTCCAGCGGCGTGTTGCCGACTTGCAAGAACGTCAAGAGCTCGTGCGAGAAGAGCTGCTTCGGGAGGTGGCCGGGGGAAGCTACGTGACACTGCTGTCCGAGGACCTCACCAGGAGTGTCCTGCAAGGCTTCGACGGCGGTGAGGGCCAAATCGGTTCCTGGGTCCTGAACGAAGGCACCCTCCGGCAACGGGATCCCAACCAGTACTTTGCCAAATACCTGATTGACGTGCCCCAGACTGCACAGCGCACCCTTTACCGCTTCTCCACCCGCAGCCTCGATGACGGGTGGGTCGGTGTCGGGCTTCACATCTTTGTGAGCAGCGTGGACAAGCGTGGCTACGGCCTCGGTGACTCTCTGCTGATCTGGTTTACCAGGGATCCCTCGGTGTACGGCAGCAACAACACCTTCTTGCAGGTATACCGTTCCAGCGACGACGTAAACATGGGTCGCGTCGCCGGCGCAATGATCTCGGAGCCGATTGCCGAGTCGCTCCAGGCATCCGTTCTCTACGAGCCGGAGACCGGCTACCTCACCATTGCCGTCAACGGCGAGGACAAGATCCGGTATCGAGCCTGGTTCGACATTAACCGTGGGGTCCAGATCGCCTTCCGCAGCCTCGGTCGCGCCCTCTTCAACGACTTCTCCGTCCGGACGCTTCCCGAAGCGAGCGCCTCCGCCGGCGACTAATCAGAACGCCCGCAGCATCTTTGCAATGGCGGCGACTCCTCGGCTGATCGCCTCCGCCCCCGGCAGAAGTGAGAGAATCAGCGAGCGGTCGTCAGCTATCCCGTAGAGGTAGCCGGGATGTAGGTGGACATTGTGCCGCTCCAACAGCCGGAGGGCAAAGCCTTCGTCCGAAAGCGGGAGCCCGGGTGGCAGCCGCAGGACCGCGTGAATACCTCCCTCTGGAAGTACCGTCTCCAACTCCGAAACCCCTTCCACCTCCACGGCAAGGGCGCCTCGCGCCGCTTCCAGCCGTGGGAGCGCCCGGTCTAGGTACGAGGAGCGCTCCGGGATCGCGACGGCGCCAACGTACTGCGCCGGTCCGGAGGCGTTGAGAAACATGTCGTTTGCGGTTTCAAGGGCCTCCAACAGGGCCTTGCGTCGGCCCGGCGGCCCGGTAACCGCCATCCATCCCAGTTTGAGATCCGGAAGCGCCAGGAGTTTCGCTGCACCATTGAGCGTTATCACCGGCGCATTCGGAAGGAGCGCCATGGGCCGCGGTAAGGGTGCCGGCCGAGTGGCCGCTCCTCGGCCGGCCATTCCGCCGGCCGTGCCGGCGTACCGGTACTCGCTGAAAACCTCGTCACAGATGATAATGGGACCGCGTGTGTCGGAGACCACCTCCCCGACTGCGGCAATCTCCGCCGGCGAGTATATCCGCCCCGTCGGATTGTTCGGTGAGATGAGCACCACGAAGCGCGTCGCCTCGTCCACGAGTGGGCCGAGCCGCTCGCCGCGTACGGCAAAGCCTTCATCGAACTCCATGGAGTAGAAGCGTGTCTCCAGGCCGTGGTAGTGGGCGAGATACTCGAAAAGCGGGTAGCCCGGCGAAGGCAGGACAATATTGTCCCCCGCTTCGGTGAGGACGCTGAAAAGCAGGTTGTACGAGTCGGAGGTCGAGGCTGTAATGATGATCTGATCCGGTGTGACTGCGGACTCGGGGCTTTCCGCCGAATAGTAGCCGGCGACGGCCGCCCGAGTTGCCGGGCTCCCTTTCGGACGGGGTGTGTAGTGTTGTAGCCCCGCGTAGTCGCTGAGGAGCTCGGACAGTCGCGCGCGGGAAAAGCGAAACCCGTTGTTGTGGAAGTTCGTATCAATGAGATCGAGAAGGTCCTCTCCCGCCTCGCGCCGTTCCCGGGCGAGGCGGCTTATTCGATTCGTGCTCATGCGTACCTCGCCGTGCGTCGTCGACCTTGACCGCGGATTTGCCTTTCCGTAGTGTAGCAGCATGTCTCGCAAGATGTCGGAATCCAACCCCTCCACAATGTCTCAGCGCGCCCAAGAGCAGTACGAGCGTGTCTACGCCGAGACCATTGATCAGCTCAACTATCGGCTCGAGCGAGATCCGGATTTCTCCGTACAGGAGTTGCGTGAACAATTGGAGGTCATGTACGTGCAGGAGGGCAATAACTGGATCGGCCGGGGAATGGCAGAGACTGTATCGATGTCGGCGACCATAGCCGCCATGGAGGCAGTTCTCGCGCGCCTTCAGCACGGGAAGGCAGGGCCCCAATAGTGCGAAAGCTCGATGTCCCCCCGCGCTACGACTATCCGGTTGGATATGGCGATATCTACCCCGTGGCAAACTACACGCCATGGACCGCCGACGAGCCCTTTCAACGAATCTACAAGGCCGTTTCCTCGGCGACGCAGGTAGACGTTGCCCGGTGCTACGAGCTGTGGACCCTCCTCCCGCAAACCGGCCATCTGCCCGGCGCTGTCCTGGAGGTCGGCGTGTGGCGCGGCGGCACCGGGGCCCTTTTGGCCGAGCGGGCACGGATGAGTGCCGGCTCCTCCGGCACCCACAGCACGGTCTACCTTGCCGACACCTTCCGTGGAGTGGTCAAAGCCGGGCCCAAGGACGACTACTACAAGGGCGGTGAACACGCCGATGCGAGTCGAGAGATGGTCGAGTCACTCCTAGGCCGGTTCAATCTCGACAACTGGCGCCTCCTCGAGGGCATCTTTCCCGACGAAACGGCGGAGTACGTCACCGACGACATGATCCGCTTCTGCCACATTGACGTGGATGTCTACCAATCCGCCAAGGACACCCTAGATTGGGTGTGGCCGCGCCTCCCCGTCGGCGGCATTGTTGTCTACGACGATTACGGCTTCTACGGCTGCGAAGGGGTGACGGCGCTGGGGAACGAGGATCTCGCCAAGCGTGACCGCGTTATGATGCACAATCTCAACGGTCACGGCGTCTTGGTGAAGACCCTTCCCGGAGGCGCGGAAATCGGTCAATGACCGACGAACCGCTTGATCAAGGAGCCGCCGGTCAGTACATTGACCATTCAAATCCTGACAGCGGAGGCGCAGTATCAATCGCGTTGCCATCGTCGTGCTCCTGACGGCGCTCTTTGCGTACAGCCGAGCCGTGGAGCCGGTCGACCTCACCGAAGGGCGACCACAGCAAAACTACGAGTTCACCTGGGAGCAAGCCTCATACGTGCAGGATGAGCCGGAGAGCTACCCGAACGTCGCCAACATACTCGACGGCTCGAAGCCCATCCTGGCGCTCTACCGAGAAGACATGACCCACGACTATGTTGAGCAGTTCTTTGTGGAGTTGACGGGAAGCGAGGACACTGCACTCCCAATTCTCTACCACGCCGATCGAAACGATCTCTCTCTATCCCTGGTCTTTGCACTGACCTGGGTAGAGAGCCGCTACGAGCCTGGCGCGATCAACAGGAACAGTTCTTCTATTGATCGCGGCCTCTTTCAGCTCAATAGTCGTAGCTTCCCGCATCTTTCGGAGGAGGACTTCTTCCATCCGGAGGTGAACGCGAGTCACGGTACGGATTACATCCGCTACTCCCTCCGCCACGGCTCCGATGAACGCACCGCCTTGGCGGTGTACAACGCCGGCTTAAGCCGTGTTCGGCGCGGCGAGATTCCGAGCAGCACGCTTACCTATATTGAACGGATCATGCGCTATAAGGCATCCTTGGAGTATCACTTCGACCAGCATATCCGGTCGAGCTTTCCAATGCCGACGGAGGAAGCCCGTGTAGGAGGGCTGTTCAATGGTAGTCGTTCTTGAGCATACGATAACGGAAGAACAGAAGAGCGAAGTCCGCTCTTTTCTCAGCGGGCGGGGCTTCAAAGTTCGCGAGATACAGGGTGAAGAGGAGACGATCCTCGGCGCGGTGGGAAGCGCCAGAATCGACCTGCGCGAGGTCGAGGTTCTGCCCGGAGTGCTCCGGGTCATCCCCATTTCGAAGCCCTACAAGCTCGCGTCCCGAGAGTTCAAGAAGGACGATACCCTCGCTGCGGTGGGCTCGCTCCGCATTGGATCGGGGCGTATCGCCGTCATTGCCGGGCCCTGTTCCGTCGAGAGTCGCGATCAGATCCTCGAAAGCGCCCACCGCGTTCGCGAGTCCGGCGCGGTCATGCTCCGGGGAGGCGCGTTCAAACCCCGGACATCGCCCTACGCCTTTCAGGGCCTTGGCGAGGAAGGGCTGACCTACCTGAAGGAGGCGGGAGAGGCCGCCGGCATGCCGGTGGTAAGCGAGATCGTCTCTCCGAGCTACATCGATATCATGCGGGACCGGGTCGATGTCTTCCAAATCGGCGCCCGGAACATGCAGAACTTCGAGCTCCTCAAGAGCGTAGGCGCCTCCGGCGTGCCGGTGCTTCTCAAACGCGGACTATCGGCCACGATCGAGGAGTGGCTCATGGCTGCGGAGTATCTCCTCGCTCACGGGGCTGAAGACGTCATTCTCTGCGAACGCGGAATTCGCACGTTCGAGACCTACACCCGGAATAGTTTGGATATTTCATCGATCCCGGTCGTGAAAAAGCTGAGCCACCTGCCGGTCCTGGTCGACCCGAGCCACGCCACCGGCCTTCGCGACAAAGTCATGCCGGTAGCACTGGGGGCCATTGCCGCCGGAGCGGACGGACTCATTGTTGAGGTTCATCCCGACCCCGACCGCGCTCTGTCGGACGGACCGCAGAGTCTCTTCCCGGAACAGTTCGAGCGTCTCATGCGAGACGTTGAGGCTCTCGCCCCCGTGGTCGAGAAGGAAATGCTTCGTCTGCCCGTCCGGCACAGCGCCACCGTGGTGGGCCGGCAGCCCCGTGAGCTCGCCGGCACCCTCTCAGTTGCCTTCCAGGGAGAGCGAGGCGCATACAGCGAGATCGCCTTGAAGCGCTATTTCCAGAATGCCGACGTTACGGCTGTGCCGAACCGTAGCTTCCGGGAGGTCTTCACCGCCGTTCTCGAGGGTACCGCGGACTACGGCGTTGTTCCCCTGGAAAACTCCCTCTCCGGCTCCATCCATGAAAACTACGATCTTTTTCTACAGTTTCCTGATATTGCCATTGCCGGCGAAGTCTCAATTCGGATCATCCACAGCTTGATTGCCAACGAGGGCACGACACTGGGATCGATCACTCGGGTCTTCTCCCATCCCCAGGGGCTCGCCCAGTGTGCCGGCTTTTTGGCGGAGCACCCCGAGTGGCAGCAGATTCCCTACTATGATACCGCCGGGTCCGTGGCCCATGTCGCCGAGACGGACGATACGGATGTAGCTGCAATTGCCAACTCGGAAGCAGCTTCCACGTACGGCTTGACCGTCTTGAAAGAGGGAATCGAGGGGAACCCGCAAAACTATACGCGCTTCGCCGTTCTGGCGCGGAGCGAACACGCCGAGGTCGAGAAACCGGACAAAGCATCCGTCGTCTTTGCTACGCCGGACAAGCCGGGTGCGCTCTTGCAGTGCATGGATGTCTTTTCGCGGCACGGGGTGAATCTCACGAAGATCGAGTCACGTCCGATTCTGGGCAAACCCTGGGAGTATATGTTCTATCTGGACATGGATCTCCGCAACCGTGCGGAGGTGTTTGATGTGGTAATGGAAGAGCTCGCCGAGTATACGGATGAGCTCCGGGTACTGGGTCGCTACCGAAAGGCGTAAGCGGCTGCCGGTCGCCGGCCGATCAACAATTTTGGCACCACCCCTTAGTCGCTGATTCCCAACTTCCGAAACTGTTCCTGTTCTTCCTTCTTCGCGACGTACGCATGCTTCTTCGTGTTGGCTTTTGTGAGGGTCTCTTTGAGGGCGCTTAGCTCCGCGTTAATCCCGTGCAAGCTGTTCCGCTGCGCTCGTGGTGTCTCGGCACGAATGTGGGTGTCGAGACTCTGGAGCTGGCGGTGGGCAACGAAGAGCTCTTCCAGATGCTTCTGCAGAAAGGCGAAGAGCTGATCCTCTCCGGCATCCTCCAACTTGCGGCTCACGTTACTCATCTTGTTGAAAACGGCGCCGTAGAGTCGGGCGCGCTTCAGCATTGACTCCTTGAATGAGTCAAACTGAATACGTTCGGTGTGCGTGGTGGAGGTTGCCTCGTCGAGGTACTCGACATCGAAGACCCGCGAGGGCTCTTCGCGGTTCACCAATCGATCGATCCACTCTCGCAGGCGGTCGCCGAAGCTCTTGTTGCGATTCTCCATGGTCGAGATGTTTTCATCGATCTTTTCCATGCACTGCTCGATAATCCTGCTGACCCCGGCAAGTGCGCGGATTCCGTCCATGAGGAGGGGGCGCAGCACATCCTGCTTCGGCTTCTCCTTCGTCTTCGACTCTTTGACGGCGAGTGCATCGAGTACCTGCCGGCGGAGGGCTTCTCCCTCCGGGCCGTAATCCTCTTCAATGAGCTCGCCGGCGAGCTCGGTGAAGAAGGGACTGCCCGGCTTCTTTGCGGAGTACGCCTTCTTCATGGCCCGGAGAGTCTTTTCACGGTTCTGATAGGCGCTATTCGGGTCGAATTCCGCCTCCGGCACCACTTCCTCACGAAGGTAGAGTTTGTACTCGGCCTTCTTCACCTCGGCGATCTGCTTCAGGTAAGACAGCAAGTTGCGCTGCGTCTTCGACAGCTGCTCAACCGCGTCTTTCAGGAGGTTGATCGAAAGAGTGTCCGCTTCGCCGCGCAGTTTGCCGGCGTACTCGGCAAGGGCGCGGGTCGTGAACTTCGGCGAGGTTTCGCTGAGGTTATTCCACTTGATGTAGTTGGCAATACCGACGAGATTCTTCACGCGCCGCAGGTCCATGTGATCCAGGCTGAACTCGAAGTAGTTCGTGAGGTAATCCAAGGTATTGTCAAAGGCGGAGAGACGGACGCTCATCTGTTGGTCCTTCTCGGACTCCATGAAGGACTCGTCCGACGGGGCAACAGCATCCGAGATCTTCTGGTCGTTCTTGTATGGATCCTCTTGAATCAGACCCTTTCGCTGGAGGATGTTCCACAGGCCCTGGTAGCTCGAATGGAAGGCGCGAAATGCCTCCTTCAATTCGGGGATGACCTTTTCGGCGACATGGGCACGCCGGTTTTCGATTGCTTCCGCCAGTAGTTGGGCGTACTCCGTATCTTCGCTCATCGGCGCCAATTATGGTACAAATGTCGTGCGACTGGCAACGCGGCAAAAGGAGGATCACGCTCTTGGGGCATGCTCGCAGTTTCCCTCCGGCGCAGCTCGTCATTCCAATCCTTCTCTCGGCCTCCGGATCGGACGGGGACGCCGCTTCGCCCACCGAAGTGGAGGCCGCCTTGACCGAGACCTTCGGTCCCCTTCACCAGGTTGGCACCACCCTCGATTTTGCCTTTACTCACTACTATGAAGCGGAGATGGGAAGCTCACTCAAGCGCCTATTCTACGTGGTAGATGAGCTCGTCCCGCCCGACACGCTCGCCGAAGCCAAACAGCAGACCGATCGGATTGAAGCCGGCTTTGTACGAGCTGGTCGGCGCCGGGTGAATCTGGACCCCGGACTTCTCCTTCCCGGCCGATTCATCCTGGCGACGACCAAGGATGCGGCTCACCGCGTTCCACTTTCCGACGGCATCTACGCCGAGATCACTCTCCTGTTCAGCAAGGGCGACTTCCGGCCGCTTCCCTGGACCTACCCCGACTACCAAAGCGACGAGTACCGCGCCGTACTCCGGGACATTCGTGCGGCGTATGTGACACAGCTTCGTCGCGGCGGTTGAAGTACCGGCGGACGCGAGTCCGTGAACAGAGTCGATGAAGACACTCCCCTTGCGCGCCGAGCTCCATTCCAGATCTAAGCGGCGTCGCCCGAGACCGCTGCCGAATCCTCTCGTCCTTACTTCCCTTGCCGTGGCGACAATCCTCACATGTGCAGGGTGCAGCCTCACGGCTATGGACCGGCCGGTTCTTCTCGACCTCCCGCCGCCTCCCCCGGCGTGGCGGCAGCCTCTCGAAGGCGTTCCGGTTGATCTGCTGATCGATGTGGAGGTGATTCTCTTGCCCGGCCTGAACCGCCGAGCTTTCCCCGGCCGCTCTCCCGGGGAACGCATCTCTGTTGACCTCCCGAAGGAGCGAGTGGCGATCGTTCAATCCACTCCGCGCTACGTGCCGCGCGCCGCAACCACGGCGGAGTTTGGCGCAACGCAATGGTTCTCCGCTACGCCGGCCGCCGCCGTCTATCCCTACGATCTTTTCGGCTCCGAAGCGCGGATGACGCTAAGCTACGCGGACGGCCCGCCGGCGCAGATGCTCCTCCGGGCGGCGGCCGCAGGTCTGGACCTCGAGCGTTTCAATGTTCGTCGTTTTCTTGAGCGCTGTCGCGAGGTGGCCGGCGAGATGAGCTGGGCCCTCGATCACGAGGCCGTCTTCGAACCCCTCTCGGAAGGAAGCTTTCGGGAGACGGCGGTGCGCCTGCGAGAGCTCCACGAGGTGGACATTGAAATGCCGCCGGGCAGATGGCTGGCAGAGATCGCGACCTTGTCCGCAACGTGGCGCGAGCGGGGCGTACCCAGCGGCGTCTATCGCTTTCGCGATGCCGGCGGGGGCGGGGGCGAGGAGCTCCACGTGGCTGTGGACGAGGACGGAAAGACTCGGACGCTCCGGGTTAGCCCACCACAATATTGACGAGCTTGTTGGGCACGGTAATGACCTTGCGCACGGTCTTGCCGTCAATGAACTGCTTCACCCGGTCGCGCTCGAGGGCGAGCTCCTTCATCTTCTCCTCGGGGGTGTCGGCGCTCATCTGAATACGGTCACGGACCTTGCCGTTCACCTGTACGACAATCGTGACCTCTTCTTCCTTGACGAGGGCCTCGTCGTAGCTCGGCCACTCCTTCAGGGAGACGGGAGCATCATTTCCAAGGAGCTCCCAAAGCTCTTCGGCAATGTGAGGGGCGTATGGAGACAGAAGGAGTACGAAGCGTTCCCAGACCGATCGATAGAGCTCGTCCGCTTTGAAGATCTCGTTGATGAAGATCATCATCTGCGAGATTGCGGTATTGAACTCCAGATTGGCCGTGTCTTCGCTCACCTTCTTGATGGTCTTGTGGAGGAGGCGCTCCTGTTCAACCGGGGGCTCGCCCTCGACGAGGTCGCGCTCGTTGGTGCGCCAGACACGGTCGAGAAAGCGGTGGACGCCGCCAATGCTGCTTGTCGACCACGGTTTCTCCGCCTGGAGGGGGCCCATGAACATCTCATACATGCGCAGGGTGTCTGCGCCGAAGTCGCGGACAATGTCGTCAGGGTTGACCACGTTTCCGCGAGACTTGGACATGCGCATGCCGTCCTCGCCGAGGATCATTCCTTGATTGACCAGGCGCTGAAAGGGCTCGTTCGTCGTTACCGCCCCAATGTCGTAGAGCACCTTGTGCCAGAAGCGGGCGTAGAGGAGGTGGAGCACCGCGTGCTCAGCGCCGCCGACGTAGAGATCCACCGGCAGCCAGTAGTCCTGTTTCTCCTTTGCGGCGAGCTCATTCTCATTGTGGGGGTCAATGAAGCGCAGATAGTACCAGCAGGAGCCCGCCCACTGCGGCATGGTGTTGGTTTCCCTGCTTCCCGACTGTGCGGGATCCGCGGGGCAATGGGTGTTGACCCATTCATCGACCTTGGCCAGGGGTGACTCCCCGGTGCCGGTCGGCTGGTAGCTCTCCACCTCGGGGAGCTCCAGGGGCAGCTCGTCGAAAGGTACCTGCGCAATGCTTCCGTCCTCACAGTGAACCAGGGGGATCGGCTCACCCCAGTAGCGTTGCCGCGAGAAGATCCAGTCCCGGAGCTTGTAGTTCACCGCCTTCGTTCCGAGGCTCTTTTTTTCCAGGTCGTCGATAATGGCGCGCTTCATCTCCGCGGTGGGCATGTCGGATAAGGGGCCCGAATTGATCGATGTACCCTCACCGGTGAAGCACTCGCCTTCGCCCAGTTGCGCGGCGACCTCCGCCGGTGGCTGCACGACTTCGCGAATAGGAAGATCGAACTTCTTTGCGAACTCGTAGTCGCGCTCGTCGTGGGCGGGTACGGCCATGATGGCGCCGGTACCGTAGCTCAAGAGGATGTAGTCGGAGATCCAGATGGGGATCTCCTCGCCGTTTACCGGATTCACCGCGTAGGCGCCGGTGAAGACCCCGCTCTTCTCTTTGGCCAGGTCGGTACGCTCCAGGTCGGACTTCAGCTTCGCCTGGGCAATGTAGTCATCCACCGCCTCGCGCTGCTCCTTCGTCGTGACAGCGGGGACCAGGCGGTGCTCCGGCGCCAAGACCATGTAGGTAGCGCCGAAGAGAGTGTCCGGTCGCGTGGTGAAGACCTCGATCTCATCGTCATGATCTCGGAGGGAGAACTTGACGTTGGCGCCCTCGCTCCGGCCGATCCAGTTGCGCTGCATGGCCTTGATCGATTCCGGCCAGTCGAGACCTTCCAGGTCCTCGATCAGGCGGTCGGCGTACTCGGTGATCTTGAGCATCCACTGGCGCAGGGGGCGGCGTTCCACGGGATGGTTGCCGCGCTCCGAGCGGGGGCCCTCATCCGTCTGAATGACCTCCTCATTGGCCAAGACGGTGCCGAGAGCCTCGCAGTACCACATGGGGACCTCCGCCATGTAGGCGAGACCCTGCTCGTAGAGCTTGAGGAAGATCCACTGCGTCCACTTGTAGTACTCCGGCCGGTGGGTGGAGATCTCCCGGTCCCAGTCGTAGGAGAGGCCGAGGGACTTGATCTGCCGCCGGAACTGATCGATGTTCGCTTCCGTCGTCGGACGCGGATGCGTACCGTTCTTGATTGCGTAGTTCTCCGCGGCCAAACCGAAGCTGTCGAAGCCCATGGGGTGGAGAACGGCGTACCCATTCATGCGGAGATAGCGACTGTGGATATCGGTGGCGGTGTAGCCCTCGGGATGGCCGACGTGCAGTCCCGCCGCGGAGGGGTAGGGAAACATGTCCAGGATGTAGCGGCGCTTCTCCGGCGGGATCGACGGATCCTCCGTGGACCGGAAGGTCTTGTTCTCCTCCCAGTAGCGCTGCCACTTCTGCTCGATATCGCGGAAAGGGTACTTACTCATGCGGGCATAGTATTCGAAGGGCCGAAACGGGGTCAACGCGCGTGATGTATGCCGAACCTTGTTGAATGGCGAGCGGCCAAGTCCCGGCTCAGCGGTTCACGTCATCGGTGTCGGTTACGTTCCGCGTAAAGCCGTAGACGTGCGTCTCACGATGGGTCGCCATGGCCCCGAGGCGTTTTGCAATCCACTTGCGGATGGGACGGCGCGTCGGAGGGAAGAGGAAGAGCAGGCCGATGACATCAGTTATCAGTCCGGGAGTCACGAGCACGACGCCGGCGCCGAAGACCATCAGTCCGTCGATCATCTTGTCCGCCGGAAAGACGCCTTGGGCCAGCTGTTCCTGGATCTTGGTCCAGATCGCAAAGCCTTCCCGTCGCGCCAGATACGCGCCGGCGACACCGGTTACCAGGACAATGCCGATGGTTGCAAGGGCCCCGATTGCCTGACCGAGTTGAATGAGCAGATAGAGCTCAACGATTGGTGCGATTGTAAACAGGAGAATCAGTCTGCCTAGCATGGGTCAAATGTACGCCGTGTGTGGGGTAAAAAAAAGCTCTCCAGGAAAGGAGGTGAAAACCTGGAGAGCCAACGCAAAAAAAAACCAACAGAATAATTCGTCCATACTCGACGAGTACTTCTATCTCTAAAAACAGCAAAACGTCGGTAGGGTTACAAAAAAAGCCGCACTCTTTCGTGCGGCTTTACCGTGGGCGGACCGTGGTCCGCGCTGCAAGCTCTGGTCGGGCCCTACTCGACTTTCAGCACGTCCTTCATCACCTCGAGAAGCGACTCTTTCGGCAAGGCTCCCGCCGCCATGCGCGGCTGCTCATCCACGGGGATAAACAGGAGTGAAGGGATGCTCTGAATGCCGAAGGCGGCTGCGAGCTCCTGCTCCTGCTCGGTATCGATCTTGTAGATCTTGAGCTTTCCCTCGTACTCCTCCGCGAGCTCCTCGAGGATCGGTGCGATCATCTTGCACGGCTGGCACCAGTCGGCGTAGAAGTCTATGATTGCCGGAAGCTCGCCTTCGTACTTCCACTCGCTGTTCTCTTCGAAGTTGAAGACCTTCTCTTTGAAGGACTCTTTTGTCAAAAACTCAGGCATATATCCATCCTTGTATTCAGATTTTCCTATATAATATAGGGCCTCACGAGCCATTCGTAAAGCCCTCGCCACCCTTCGGCGACACGAAACGCACCTGTTCAAAGCCCGCTTCCGTCAGCACCGTCTGTATCAGGGATTCCGTGTTGTTCTCGGCACGCTCGAAGAGCGCTTGGTCCGTCGCCGCCGGCCGTGACTCCTGCGTCAACTCCTGCGCCACGAACTGAGCAACACGGCGCCACGCGTCAGGTGACAGAGACACATCCGGGTAGGGATACTCCTCCGGTTTCACGTCTTGTACGACCACATTCAAGACGCGGGGCCGCGGCAGACGAACCTCCGCAACGCCTGCATTCTCGTGCAGCGCAACCAACTTCCCCTCGTCGGCGATGCCCGTCAAGTCGTAGCCAACGTACAGCGTCGTGGCCACAACGACAAATTCCGCCGCCTGCGGCCGCGGGTCCAATCCCGCCTCGAGGGCGATATTGTAGCTTCGCCAATAGCGGTACTCAGTGGGGGAGAGGACTTCCTCGGCGGGCTCGGTGGACCGCGCAAGCTTTGCCAGGACCTCCGTATAGCTCAGCCCCTCGTCCATGAAGTCGTAGGGAAAGACCCGCTGCATGGTGTACCGAACCGTGTTGAGCTCGGCAAGGGCGCGGACGTCGCGCGAAACGAGCTCAGCGCTTCTGTGCCGCTCCACGGACAGGATTCCGGTCTTCACCAGGATGTCTTCGAAGGTCACGTTTGCGAGCCTGAGGCCGATGATTGCGCCCCCGCCGAGAAGTACGAGTACCAGCACCAGGTTGAAGAGGAAGCGCCGCCCTCTAGCCACTGATCCCCTCCCTCCCCGGGCGAAGGCGCACGACAACCGAGTCGAAGCCCGCCAGCTCGAAAAACTCCCGGACAACGACTCGTGCGTTCTCCTCCGCCTGGACCAGGATCCCGTCTGCGAGGGCGGCTTCCCGCGCCTTCGCTTTGGCGTTCTCGATCTCCTCAGAATACTCCAGCCAACCCACGCTCCCGCCTCGTTCCGTCTGGAAGTACTCGGTGATGCTGCCCTCGTCGGCATCGGTGAGGAGGATGGTGGCCGCCGGGAGCGTGACGAAGAGGCTCCCGCCGGGCCGTTCAGTTCCGTCGCCGCTCACGCCGACGCGGACCTCTACGCCGTCAGCGAGGTCGATTCCGGCCTGGACGAGGACATCAATGCCGAAGAGAACCTGCCGATCCACGGTGTCGAGGAAGAGAAAGCGCTTCTTCTCGCCGAAGTAGACAACGCTGCGGTAGCGATGCTCGTAGGTGTGGAGCGTGAGGATGTCCTCCACCTTGCGCTCGAGACGCTCGAGCTCCGCGGGTTCCGGCGCGGCGGAGCAGGCGGACGTGAGCATCGATCCAAGTATTGCCGCGGCAAGCAGCA
>CAYPTH010000016.1:0-1310 GCA_964413635.1 uncultured Spirochaetaceae bacterium | reverse complement strand
CTGCGGTGGTCACATCTGTCATCCCTGTATGATAGGCGAGGCTTGTCCAATTCTCAACGCGCGAGTAGACTCGGGCACCACGATATGAACGGAGATGACGCCGCGGCAGATGCGATCCTCCCCGATGAGAAGCTGCGCGAGCAGGTCGACCTGATCCGCGAGGTCTTTATCTACGCCCACCGCTTCAACGGCATGGTCTTTGTCATTCATATCGATGACACCGTCGTCGCCGAGCCCTATCTTGCCGGTCTGGTAAAGGATCTCGTCCTGCTGCGCCGCGCGGGGATCCGGATCATCCTGGTGGCCGGGGCGAAGCGCCGCATTGACGACGTCCTGCGCCGCTACGGCGTGGCGTGGCGCGTCGAGTCGGGCTTCCGCGTGGCCACCGCCGAGGCCATGCCCTTCGTCAAGATGGCCGCCTTCGATGTGGCCAACCGGCTCATGTCGCAGCTCTCCGCCTTTGGCACGAATGCCGTGATCGGCAACTGGGTGCGCGCCCGCTCCCTCGGCGTGCACGACGGGATCGACTACGAGCACGCCGGTGAGGTGGAGTTCATCAAGCTGGACCTCCTCCATCAGAGTCTCAGCAACGACGCCATCCCCATCTTTCCCTGCATTGGCTGGAACGCCCAAGGGCACCCCTACAACCTCTCCTCGCAGGAGCTCGCCACGCGCCTCTCCATTGAGATCCGCGCGGAAAAGCTCTTTTTCATTGCCGGCAATGCCGGGATTAATGCCGATGATTTCGCCCTGCCGCCGGACTGCGAGATCAACGCCGACGGTCGGGTGGCCCGGCTGACCGTGGAGGAGGGACGCGAGTTCCTCAAGATGAATCCGGCCTCTCGCCTCCCTGAGCTGGTGCACTTGGTCGACATGGCGTGCCGCGCGGGAGAGGCATCCGTCAGCCGCATCCACATTGTCGACGGTCGCACCGACGGCGTGGTTCTCAAGGAGATCTTCTCGAGCGTCGGGGTGGGCACCATGATCTACGCCAACGTCTACCAGAGTATTCGCCATATGCGCTTTTCCGATGTGCCGGAGGTCTTCCGCATCCTCGAGCCCCTCGTCCAGAGCGGCCATCTGATTGCCCGCACGGAGGAGGACATCGCCGCCAACCACGGCGACTTCTTTGTCTACGAGATGGATGAGTCCATCCACGGCTGCGTCGCCCTCCACGATCTCGGTGACGGGGTGGCTGAGCTCGCCGCCTTGGCGGTTCACCGTCCCTTCGAAGAGCTCGGCATTGCCAAGAAGCTCGTGGACTTCGTAAAGGAGGAGGCGGCGCGGCAGGAGTACGACCGAGTCGTTGC
>CAYPTH010000015.1:0-42094 GCA_964413635.1 uncultured Spirochaetaceae bacterium | reverse complement strand
CGGAGCTTGCAACCTATATAATCGTTAAAAGAATGTCAAGTAATGAGATGGGCGCTCCTACAACACCTCTGCCTCTTCTCGGGGCTCTTCACTCTCCTCCTCGTCGTCCCGCTCCTGGGCGCGCGCTTCGAGAATCTCTCGCATGTGCTCGTCCAAGTCGTCGCGGTGCTCGTCGAAGAGCCGAATGTTTTTGTAGGCCCGCATTCCGGTGCCCGCCGGAATCAGGTGTCCAATAATCACGTTCTCCTTCAGACCGCGCAAACTGTCGGTAGATCCGGCAATAGCCGCGTTCGTAAGAACCCGCGTGGTCTCCTGAAATGAAGCGGCGGAGATAAAGGAGTCGATGTTCAACGACGCCCGGGTGATTCCGAGGAGCAGCGGACGCGCCACGGCGGGCTGACCGCCTTCCCGTATCACCTTGCGGTTCTCTTCGTGGAACTTGTACTTGTCGATTTGCTGACCGAAGATGAAGTTTGTGTCTCCGACCTGCAATATCTCCACCTTCCGCATCATCTGCCGAATGATGACGCCAATGTGCTTGTCGTTGATGTTGACGCCCTGAAGGCGATAAACCTCCTGCACCTCATTCACGAGGTAACGTTGTAGGGCGTTCTCACCAAGGATCTGGAGAACGTCGTGCGGGTCGACCTGGCCGTCGGAGAGCATTTCCCCAGCCTCGACCTCGTCCCCTTCCCGGACGATAAGGTGGCTTCCCATAGAGACGGAGTGCTTGTACTCCTTCTCGTAGGGATCCTCGACCACAATGACGCGCTTGCCCTTCTGGATGGGCCGAAACCGCACGATCCCGCTAATCTGCGCGAGGACGGCGGCATTCTTCGGGCGTCGCGCTTCGAAAAGCTCGCCGACGCGAGGAAGGCCACCGGTAATGTCGCGAGTCTTCACGCTTTCCTGGAGAATCTTGGCAATCGTGTAGCCGGCGCCCACCTTCTCGCCGTCATTGACGGAGAGATATGCGGAACCCGGCAGGTAGTAGGTGGCGAGGTCCTCGCCGTCCTTGCCTTCAATGATGATCCGCGGCTGCAGGCTTTCCAGGGTGAACTCGGTGATCTTCTGCTCAATGTTACCGGTGTCCTCGTTCACCTCTTCCTTCAGGGTCGTGCCCTTCACGATGTCCTGGAAGCGCACCGTGCCGCCCACTTCGGCTATGATCGGCTCGCTAAAGGGATCGAAACTTGCAATCGGCTCATTCGCCTCGAGAATCTGCCCCACCTCCACGAGCACCTCGGCGCCGCTTCGGATCTCGAGGCGCTGCTCCTGCGTAATGAGCAAGAGCTTGTCCTTGAGCACCATGCCGTAGGCGTTGTCGGGAGCTTCGATCTCCTCCTTGCCCTTCTTCATGACGGGCTGGCCCTTCACGATCTTCTGGTCGTCTTCCACAAGCACCTTGGCGCCCTTCTCGCGCGGATAGGAGGCGATGATTCGAGAGACGTGGATGTGCCCCTTCCGTGTAAAGAGGTAGCTGCCATCCGGCACCTGTACGATGTTTCCACTCAGCTCGCGAACGACCGCCGGATAGCGCACATAGGTGCGGTTCTCCTCGGACGTCTTGGTCGCGGCGCCGCCAATGTGGAAGGTACGCATGGTGAGCTGCGTCCCGGGTTGGCCGATGGACTGAGCTGCAACAATGCCCACAGCCTCACCAATCTTTACGGTGCGATTGTTGGCCAGGTTCCTCCCGTAGCACTTCCGGCAGACGCCGTGCTTCGACTCGCAGGTGAGTACGGTGCGGATGCGAACCGTCTCGATGCCCGCCGCTTCGATCTCTTCGGCGAGCTCGTCGGAAATCTCCTCGTTTACATCGACCAGGATTTCCCCAGTGATGGGGTGCTTGACCCGCTCCAGGGTGAAGCGCCCGCGGATACGGTCGGCAAGGCTCTCAACAACCTCTTCACCGTCTTTCAGCGCCCGCATGTCGAGCCCGTTGATGGTCCCGCAGTCCTCATCATTGACAACGACGTCTTGCGCGATGTCGACGAGCCGCCGGGTAAGGTAGCCCGCGTCGGCGGTCTTGAGCGCCGTGTCCGCGAGGCCCTTCCGCGCACCGTTGGTGGAGATGAAGAACTCGATAACGGAGAGACCCTCTTTGAAGTTCGACCGGATGGGCAACTCAATGATGTCGCCCGAGGGCTTGGCCATGAGTCCACGCATACCGGCAAGCTGTCGAATCTGGCTTCGACTACCGCGAGCACCCGAGTTGGCCATCATGTAGACCGGGTTGAAGCCGCCCTTGTCGCTCTTGAGGTTCCTCATCATCTCATTGGTCAGATCCTCGTTGGTCTTACTCCAGACCTCGACGACGCGGTTGTACCGCTCCTCGTTCGTGATATGACCTTGGAGATACTGCTTCTGGATCGACTCAACCTCTTGGTTGGCCGCCGTGATTTGCTCGCCTTTGTCGTCTGGAATGAGAATATCGTCCATGCCGATGGTAGCACCAAAGGTCGTGGCGTACTTGAAACCCATGTCCTTGATGACGTCGAGCATCTTCACCGTGACGACCGGTCCCTTGTCCTTATAGACCTTTCCAATGAGCCCGCGAAGCTCTTTGTCTCCGAGGGCTTCATTGACGTAGTCCATCTCCTCGGGGAGCTCTTGATTCAGAATGACGCGTCCGGGGGTGGTCTGGAGAAGCTCTCCGTCGTAGGGCACGGAAACGAGCGCCTGATAGTCCACGGCCCGGGCGTCGAGGGCCAGGAGCACTTCATCCACGGAGGTGAAACGCTTACCTTCCCCAGGGGCACCTTCCCGGTGCTTGGTCAGATAGTTGATCCCGAGAACCATGTCCTGCGAGGGAAAGACGATTGGTTTGCCGTTCGCCGGGTCGAGAAGGTTCCGGGAGCTCAGCATGAGCGTCCACGACTCGATCTGCGCCGCCTGGGTGAGAGGCACGTGGACCGCCATTTGGTCACCGTCAAAGTCGGCGTTGAAGGCGTGGCACACCAGCGGGTGAAGCTTGATCGCCTTGCCGCCGACAAGGACCGGCTCAAAGGCCTGAATACCGAGACGGTGGAGCGTCGGGGCACGGTTCAGCATGACCGGGTGCTCCTTCACGACCTCGTCCAGTACCGCCCAGACCTCGGGGGTCTCCTGCTCAACCAAGGTCTTTGCCTTCTTGATGTTGTAGACGACATCCTTCTCGACAAGCTTCTTCATGATGAAGGGCTTGTAGAGTTCGAGCGCCATCTTGGTTGGAAGGCCGCATTGGTGCATCTGGAGCTCGGGCCCCACGACAATTACCGAACGGCCGGAGTAGTCGACGCGCTTGCCGAGCAGGTTCTGCCGGAAACGCCCTTGCTTGCCCTTCAGCATGTCGGACAGAGACTTGAGGGGCCGGTTCGAGGCGCCCTTCACAACCCGCTTCTTCTTCGAGTTATCAAAGAGCGCGTCCACTGCCTCCTGAAGCATGCGCTTCTCGTTCCGGATGATGATGTCCGGTGCATTCAGCGCCATGAGCCGCTTGAGGCGATTGTTCCGGTTGATGACGCGACGGTAGAGATCGTTCAAGTCACTCGTGGCGAAGCGGCCACCGTCGAGCTGGACCATCGGCCTGAGCTCGGGAGGAATGACCGGAATAACGTCTAGAATCATCCATTCAGGCCGATTGTTCGAGTCGCGGAAGTTCTCGACTATCTCAATACGCTTGAGGAGGCGCTTGTCGGCTTTCGGACCCTTCTCGATCATCTTGGCCCGGAGCTCGCTTGACAGCGCGTCGAGATCCAGCTCCTCGAGAAGGGTGCGCACCGCTTCGGCGCCAATGCCGGCGGTATAGGACATGCCGTAGCGCTCCCTCGCATCGAGGTATTCCTCTTCGCTCAAGAGCTCCATCTTTTTCAGATCGGTGTCACCCGGATCGATAACGATGTACTTCTCGTAGTAGAGAATGGAGCGCAAGGAGGCAATCGAGAGGTCCAGGAGAAGGCCCATCCGAGATGGGACCGACCGATAGTACCAGATGTGGGAAACCGGAGAGGCGAGCTCAATGTGCCCCATTCTCTCACGGCGCACCTTGAAGTGCGTAACCTCGACGCCGCAGCGGTCGCAGATGACGCCCTTATAGCGGATCGACTTAAATTTTCCGCAATAACACTCCCACTCCTTGGTGGTTCCAAAGATCCGCTCGCAGAACAGGCCGTCCTTCTCCGGCCGGAGCGTTCGGTAGTTTATGGTTTCCGGCTTCTTGACCTCGCCGTAACTCCACGCGCGGATCTGATCCGGCGAGGCAAGCTGAATTGTAATGCTGTCAAAGTCTTGGATGTCTCTCATACGCCTCCTCCCTGGGGCTTTCTCGGTACGGGAATTCGGTGTCGCCCCAAAACAGGGCGACACCGCCAACCGCAATTGCTAGAAGTTGGTTCCCTGCCGATTGATGAGCTCCTCGTCCCGCTCGGTGAGGGCAATCTGTTTCCCTCGTGAATCGTATATCGAGATGTCGAGAGCGAGGCCGCGCAACTCCTGAAGCAGCACGTTGAACGACTCCGGCACACCGGCCGCCGTCGACGGCTCACCCTTCACAATGCTTTCGTAGATCTTCGCGCGGCCGTTCATATCGTCGGATTTGATGGTCAGGAGCTCCTGAAGCGTGTTCGCAGCGCCGTAGGCCTCTAAGGCCCAGACCTCCATCTCCCCGAGTCGCTGGCCGCCGAACTGTGCCTTACCGCCAAGTGGCTGCTGCGTCACGAGGGAATACGGTCCGGTTGAGCGCGCATGCATCTTGTCGTCCACCAAGTGGTGGAGCTTCAGCATGTACATGTACCCGACCATGACCGGATTCTCGAAGGATTCACCGGTCCGTCCGTCGGAGAGGTTGATCTTCGAGCTCGCGGGCAAACCCGCCTTCTTGAGACGTTGCTGGATCATTTCCGGTGTGGCCGACTCGAAGACCGGCGTCGAGATCCACTCATCCAAGCCGACGGCGGCCCATCCGAGCTCCGTCTCCAGGATCTGACCCAGGTTCATGCGGGACGGGACACCCAGGGGATTGAGACACACGTCCAAGGGAGTACCGTCATCCATGTAGGGCATGTCCTCTTCAGGAAGAACCCGAGCTATTACACCCTTGTTTCCGTGGCGACCGGCCATCTTGTCGCCTTCCCGGAGCTTTCGCTTGGTAGCCACGAGGACCTTCACGACCTCGTCTACACCCGGGGAAAGGTCGTCTCCGGCGGCTCTCGTAAGACGCTGGACATCAATTACGGTTCCCTCGGTGCCGTGGGGTACGCGCAAGCTTGTGTCGCGAACCTCCTTGGCCTTCTCACCGAAGATCGAGTTCAAGAGCTTGAACTCAGGCGTCGTTTCCGTTTCAGACTTGGGCGTAACCTTACCGACGAGGATGTATCCGGAGCTGATCTTGGCGCCGACCCGGACTATCCCCTCCTCGTCGAGCTGGTCGAGGGCCTTCTCCGACGTGTTCGGAATGTCCCGCGTAATCTTCTCGGGCCCGAGCTTGGTTTCTCGCACCTCGACGGAAAACTCCTTGATATGAATGGAGGTGAAGATATCCTCCTTCACCACCTTTTCGGAAATCAGAATTGCGTCCTCGAAGTTGTACCCATTCCAGGGCACGAAACCGACCAGAACGTTGCGCCC
This sequence comes from uncultured Spirochaetaceae bacterium, assembly GCA_964413635.1. GTDB lineage: Bacteria > Spirochaetota > Spirochaetia > DSM-27196 > PWMO01 > CAYFQV01. Next base: position 36,487 of record CAYPTH010000015.1, on the reverse strand, counting down.
GAGGGCGAGCTCACCGTGATAGGTCGCCGGGCCATCGGCAATGATATCTCCGTCTTTGAGCTTCTGCCCGACCGAAACGACCGGCTTGTGCGTATAGCAGGTGTCCTGGTTCGTCTTCTGGTACTTGATCATGGGGTATAGGTCAATCTCCCCATTCTTCGTCTCTACGGTTACCTGAAGAGAGGTCACGTGCTTTACGGTCCCTGCGCGCTTGGCCTTGACCAGTACGCCGGAGTCGTAGGCGCACTTCCCCTCCATGCCGGTTCCGACCCGCGGAGGTTCCGGGAATACGAGAGGCACCGCTTGACGCTGCATGTTCGACCCCATGAGGGCGCGGTTGGCGTCATCATGCTCCAGGAAGGGAATGAGTGAGGCCGAAACGGAGATAATCTGCTTCGGCGAGACGTCCATGTAGTGGATATCCTCTGGTGGCCGCGTCGTGTAGTCGCCGGAGCGGCGGACCGAAACCGTCTTGGTCTGGAACTCTCCCTTCTTGTCAACCTTGGCATTCGCCTGGGCGATATACCACTTTTCCTCGTCCATGGCGGAGAGGTACTCAATATCGTCCGTTGCGCGTCCGTCGATCACCTTCCGATACGGAGTCTCGAGGAAGCCGTAGTCGTTGACTCGGGTGTAGTTCGCCAGCGAGACAATGAGACCGATGTTCGGCCCTTCCGGTGTCTCAATGGGACACATTCTACCGTAGTGGGTGTAGTGAACGTCGCGGACCTCGAAACCCGCGCGATCGCGGGAGAGTCCACCGGGACCCAGGGCGTTCAAGCGGCGCTTGTGGGTCAGCTCGGAAAGCGGATTCACCTGATCCATGAATTGAGAGAGCTGACTGGAGCCGAAGAACTCCTTGATGGCCGCAACGACGGGCTTAATGGATACGAGATCCTGCGGCTTGATCGTGTCGGTCTCTTTCAGGGACATGCGCTCCTTGGCAATTCGCTCCATCCGGCTGAAAGCCGTCTTGAGGCTGTTCGCCAAGAGCTCGCCGACGGAACGGACGCGCCGGTTTCCCAAATGGTCGATGTCATCGACATTGGCTTCGCCGATGTAGACCTTGATGAGGAAGCGCATGGTATTCGTAATGTCTTCCCGCGTGAGGATATGCTCCTCCGGGGGATCTTCGTAATCGAACTTCTTGTTCAGCTTATATCGACCGACGCGCCCGAGATCGTAGCGGCGTGACGTGAAGAACATGGAGTTGAAGTCCTTCTCCGCGCTCTCGACCGTAATGGGCTCACCGGGCATAATGACCGCGTAGACCGTCGAGAGGGCATCTTCCTTGCTCGGCTCGTCGCTCTCGGAGTCGTCCCGGGTAAATTTCACCTCTTCCCGCTCGAAGCAGTTGAGTATGATCTCGGAGTGGAGCGATGCGGGATCGTCGGAGTCGATGATCTCCACCTCCGTTACGCCGCTGTGGAGAAGCTCATCCACGTCGTGGGGATGGAGCTTTTCGCCTGCCCGGTAGAGACGACGGCTTTCGCCCTCCTCCGTGTCGATACGGACCGCCTTGGCCAGCACCTGACCTACCAATTGATCCTTTGTCTCTCGGTCCTCGGTGATGCTTTGGCTCTTCGTCGTGTAGAAGAGCGCAATCATCTTCTCTCGGGTATCGAAACCGAGGGCGCGGAGAAACAGCGTCCCAAGGATACGCTTCTTCCGGTCGATCTTTGCGTAAATGAGCTCCCGCTTCTGATCGATCTCGAACTCCAACCAGGACCCCCGATACGGGATGATCCGCGAGGAGTACACACCTTTCTCGTGAGAGAAGATAACGCCGGGGCTACGGTGGATCTGGCTGACCACGACGCGCTCGGCACCATTAATAATGAAGGTACCGCGATCGGTCATGAGCGGAATATCGCCCATGTAGATGTCCTTCTGTCGGATCTCGCCGGTTTCTAAGAAGACCAGGTTTATGCGCGCCTTGACGGGAATCGCGTAGGTATGCCCCTTTTGCTTGCACTCGATCTCGGACATCTTGATGTTGTCTTCGTCGAGGATGTAGTGACTATACTCGAGCCGCATGTCACCACTCTGACTCTCGATGGGGAACACCGTCTGAAACACCTCTTCCAGACCTTGAACGTTTACCGGCTCACTCGACAGCTTTCTGCCACGTTGCAAGAACTTCTCATATGACGAAAGCTGGATATCTACCAGATCCGGCAGCCCCATGACCTGCGGAGCCTGCGTCCCGACGATAGTGCGCTCTACCCGTTTCCCGTTATTTAACACTCGTTACCCTCCCAACACTCAAGTTGGTTCATCCTTCGTATTCCCGGCAGCTTGCCAACGTTTAGACACGCCGATACCACAGGCCCTGCACGGGCTCCTGTGGCATCGAGAACAGTGAGAGTAGTTCGTTCTTTGGAACCTTCGACGCTACTGAACTTCAATCGTAGCGCCGGCAGCCTCAAGCTTTTCCTTGATCTCGTTGGCTTCTTCCTTCGAAACGCCCTCTTTGACGGTCTTGCCACCGGTCTCAACCATCTCTTTGGCTTCTTTGAGACCCAGGCCGGTAATGGCACGGACCTCTTTGATCACCGGGATCTTCTTACCGTCTTCAAAGGCCTTCAAAACAACGTTGAACTCGGTCTGCTCTTCCTCGGCAGGAGCGGCTTCACCACCGGCAGCTGGTGCGGCGGCGGCAGCCACGGGAGCAGCAGCGGATACACCGAACTTCTCTTCCATTGCGGAGACGAGCTCGGAGACTTCCAGTACCGACATGTTGGCAATTGCCTCAAGAATGTCGTCCTTTGTTTGTGTTGCCATGTTACCTTCTCCTTATTCGTTTTCGTTTTCGTTCGCCGGCGATAGCATGCAACACTTCTTTCGAAGACTAACGCCGGTCGTATAACCTTTTTAAGAGGAGAGACTTAGCCCTCCTGCTCCTTCTTCTCTTGGATCGCTTTCAAGGCGCGCACGAACTTCGTCGGCACCCCGTTCAGAGCGAACAGGAAGTGCTGCAGCGGCGCGTTCATGGTGCCCATGAGCTTGGCCAAGAGCTCATCCCTCGATGGGAGCTTGGAAAGCCTCTCGGCTTGCGCCGAGTCAAACACCGTGCCGTCTATGATTGCACCCTTGACCTCGACGGAGTGTTCCTTCCCGTAGTCGAGGATCGCCTTGACTACCGGGCTGAAGTCGTCTTCCATCAAGGCGACCGCCGTGGGCCCGATCAAGAAATCGGATACATCCGGCTTCTCGAGTTGCTCCAGCGCAATCTTTGCGTAGCGGTTCTTAATGACCCGGAATTCGGCGTTCTTCTCACGCAACTGATTCCGCAGCTCCGTGATCTGGTCGACTGTCAAACCGCGGTAATTTGCAAAGACGTAGTTACTCGCGCTCTCGAAGCGACTCTTCACGGCGTCGACCGCGTCTGTTTTGTGCTGATGCACCTTTGTTACGTATTCAGTACTCATTGTGTCGCTCCCACCTACTCACCGTCGCCGGTGCCGCCGGCCAGATTGAGCTTCACGCCGGGCCCCATGGTGGATGAGACCGCAACGGTTTTCACGAAGTCGCCTTTGATGTCGGTCGGCCGCTTCTTCTTCACCTCGTCCACAACAATCTTGATGTTCTCGACAAGGGCGTCAGGCTCCATAGAGACCTTCCCGACCGCGAGATGCACAACACCGGTCTTGTCGGCGCGAAACTCGGTACGACCCTTCTGCAACTCGGCAAGGGCGGCCTTGATGTCGTTGGTCACCGTCTGCGTCTTCGGGTTGGGCATGAGCCCCCGCCGACCGAGGATGGGGCCAAGCTTCCCGACGTCTTTCATCATGTCGGGGGTCGCAACGGCAACATCAAAATCAAGCCAGCCCTCTTTGATCTTCTCAATCAGATCGTCGTCACCCACGTAGGTTGCCCCGGCCTCTTCCGCTTCCTTTGCCTTCTCGCCCTTGGCAAAGACAAGGATTCTCTTCCCTTCGGTAAACTGATTCGGCAAAACCAAGGTGTCGCGAACCGAGACACCGCGCTTCAGATTCAAGTTAAGGGAGAGCTCCACGGTTTCGTCAAACTTGGCGAAACAGGCATCCTTGAGCACGTTCACCGCCTCGATGGGCTCGTAGTACTTGCTGCGATCGACCTTCTTGAGCGCTTCCGCGTATTTTTTGCCACGCTTCATGCCGACGCCTCCACCTCTACGCCCATGCTCCGGGCGGTGCCGGCGACGATCTGCATTGCAGCAGAAATGTCATTCGCGTTGAGGTCCGGCATCTTCGTCTCGGCGATCTCTTTGAGTTGAGCCCGTGAGAGCGTCCCAACCTTTACCTTGTGCGGCTCCGCCGAGGCCGCCTCCAACCCCAAGGCGCGCTTAATCAGCACCGCGGCGGGTGGAGTCTTGGTGATGAACGTGAAGCTTCGGTCCTGATACACGGTAATCACTACCGGAATCAGCAGACCCGCCTCCATGTTCTTCGTAGCGTCGTTGAACTGCTGTACAAACTGCGGCGCGCTCACCCCGTGGGGGCCCAAGGCCGGTCCGACCGGCGGGGCCGGCGTCGCCTTTCCGGCGGGAACCTGCAGCTTGATAATGGCAGCAACCTTCTTCTTAGCCATTCGGTTACTCCTCGAGTTCGTGGTAGTAGCGCCGCGACCACGCCGGTGGCTGCCGCGGCTCCCATCAGGTCCTGCAACGCAGGACCGCTCGTAGCCTTACACTTTCTCGACCTCACGAAAGTTTAGCTTTGCTAAACTTTCTCGACCTCACGAAAGTTTAGCTTTGCTAAACTTTCTCGACCTGGAGAAAGTCAACCTCTACGGGAGTGGATCGACCAAAGATGCCGACCATGACCCGGAGCTTGCCCTTCTCCACGTTGACCTCTTCGATCGTTCCGGAAAAGGACTCGAAGGGGCCTTCCACAATCCGGACAGTCTCGCCCTCAGTGAAGCTCTGTTTCGGCTTCAAGCTCTTGTCACCGCGGATCTCACCGGTCTTTTGCAGAATCTCCCGCGCCTCTTCCGCGGTTATTGGTTGCGGCTTCGTGCCGACGGTGGAACCGACGAACCCGGTCACGCCGTTAATGCGACGGACCAGGGACAAAGCGGACTTCCAACCGAGATCAGGGATATCCATTTCCAGCAAGATGTAGCCGGGGAGGAACTTCTTCGTCGTGATCTTCTTCTTCCCGTCTTTGACCTCGACGACTTGCTCAGCGGGAACCTTGACATCCGTGACGATGTCTTCCAGCTGGCCGTCCTCCATCATCTTGCGGATCGTCTTCTCGACCTTGTTCTCGTAACCGGAATATGTGTGTAGTACGTACCAATGCTTTGCCATAATCCACCCGACCCTCGTGGGATCCGTTAGACGACGAGACACCCGTTCAAGCGGGTGTCTCGAACTACAATAGGGTCACTCCCTAGAAGATCAGGTCTATGCCCGTCAGGAAGAGGAAGTCGACGATTCCAAGAATAGCCGCAAAAAGTGCCACCGAAATGAGCACAACGCGAGTCGAAGACCCCACTTCCTCCCGGGAAGGCCACACGACTTTCTTCAGCTCGGCATAACTATCTTTGAAAAAGGCAATAACTTTGCGCATGAAATCGTCCCCTTCGTGCTCAGTCGATGAATCGACGCCCCGAAAACGAAGCAGGCCAGGCAGGATTCGAACCTACAACATCCGGTTTTGGAGACCGGCGCTCTACCAATTGGAGCTACTGGCCTATGGTTCCTCTCGCGAGCATGTGACCTATCACCTTCGTCACGAGCCCGTGTCGAAAACCTCGCGTCCCTAAGTGTTACTACTTGACTTTTGCTTCCCGGTGAAGGGTGTGCTTGCGCTCAGTCGGGCAGTACTTCTTGAACTCGAGCTTGCCCTGGATGTTCCGCTTGTTCTTTGTTGTTGTGTAGTTCTTCCGGTTGCATTCAGTGCACTGCAGCGCGATCTTTTCTACAACCTTCCCTTTCGCTTTCGCCATCCAGTTACTCCATAGGGTACACGCTGATCACCCCCGAATGATATCTACAATCTTCAGACGGGTCAATACTCTTGGTGAGGAATTTGCTACCAAGCCCCCGATCGGATTCGAACCGATGACCCCATCCTTACCATGGATGTGCTCTACCGACTGAGCTACAGGGGCGTATGCCTCTCGGTGCGCCGGAACATATCAATTCCCTCACACCGTGTCAACACTCTTCAGCCGCTCTCCAACCAGTCGCCAACCATATCTATTGGAACTCTTTGCGGAGCTTGTCGACCCATTCCTTGAGGCGCTGATCCGTCAAGCTCGCCTGATTATCCTCATCTATCACGAGGCCGAGGAACCTTTTTCCCCGTTCCGCCTTGGACAAGGTGTAGCTATAGTCATCCGTGGATGTGTGGCCCACGACCCGGCCGCCACGTCCCTTCACGAGATCTACCAGAATGGCAACCGCGTCCGCGAAGGCCTCAGGATAATTGACCTGGTCACCAAGCCCCAATACCGCGACGGTCTTCCCGCTGAAATCCATCTGCTTGAGCTCCGGATAGAAGGCCTCCCAATCGTCCTGAAGGTCTCCGGCGCCCCACGTGGAAACCGCGAAGATGAGATTCGCGTAACTCGCGAGCTCCTCTCTCGTGGTCTCCGTTACATCGATGAGGTCGCTCCGCTCCTCTCCAATGAGGCGTTGCAGTTTCACTGAAACGTCCCGCGTGTTTCCCGTGGTGGAGCCGTAGACAATCCCCACGCGCGCCATTACCGCCTCCTTGCCGTTCACCAGCTAAATATGCATGTTGCGATAGGGGGCTAAGTTAATAGGAATCGTGCTCAGTCGCAAGCCTCTCCTCGAACCACGCCAGAATCTCCTCCAGACGTCGCATTCGCGGTTTCGGTTTTCCGCTTCGCGAGAGCTCGTGGCTCTCACCGTCAAAGAGCGCAACTCGCGCCTCCCCGCCGTTGTAACGGATTGCCGTAAAGAACTGGAAGGCTTCGACCTCCCAGCAGCGGTAGTCCTGACGCGAGTGAATAAGCAGAAGCGGGGTTCGCACCTGTTGCGCGAGCCGGAGGGGCGACTGGCGCCACAGTGCCTCGCGCCCCTCCCAGGGGTCGCCGGCAATCTGGTCCTCGGTGAAGTAGTATCCGATATCGCTGGTCCCCCACATTGACAGCCAGCTCGAAATGCTGCGCTGGCTCACGGCGGCGGCAAAGCGAGAGGTGCTTCCGACAATCCAATTCGTCATGAAGCCGCCGTATGAGCCACCCATGACCCCGAGACGTTCCGCATCGATCCGATCGGCGTAGCGATGCATGACACCGTCGGTGAAGGCCATGAGGTCCTCGAAATCGATGGTTCCGTAGCGGCCCCTGATGTCGGCAAAGGCGTTGCCTCGTCCATCCGATCCCCGGGGGTTACAGAAGAAGACGTAGTAGCCGGCATGCGCAAGGGTCTGCATCTCATGGACAAAGACTGAGCCGTAAATCGTTTTGGGCCCGCCATGGATTGCCAGAATGCCTGGACGCTTGCCGGCGTGATTTGGGGGTGCCAATACGTAGCCCTGGATCTCGGTGCCGTCCTCCCGGCTCACGGTGAGCGGTTCCGGGGTAGCGATCCTCTTCGTGACGAGATTCTCTACATTGAAAGACGAGAGCCTTCGCGTCGCCTCCGCCGAGCCGGACAGCGATACCCGGTAGAGCTCCTGGAGCGCATCCCCGCGGAGCTCAATGACGACGGTCTCACCGGCGGCGTTTACGTCGAAACCGTCAACGCTCCCCGCAGGGACGTAGGCGTCCGTCACGTCTCCGTTCTCGACATTCAGGCGGCGAATACCGGAGGAGAGCTCCTCCGTAGTGACAAAGTAGACCGCGCCGTCGAAGTACCTCAACGGCGCCGGACCGCCGCCAAAGCGACAGTCACTGCCGACGCTGTTGCCCACGGATCGGTCCAAGCCGTGGGTGATGAACCGAAAGCTTCGAGATTCAAGATCAACCACGGCGAAGTCGGGGTTCTCGTTCAACCCGTACTCCGCCATGCGATTGATTGTCACCACGGCCCGTCCCGGTCCGGCGAATCCAATGTTGTCGAATTGGAGGGCTCGGAGCTGCTCGCTGTCGCTATCAGTCTCGCGCACGGCAGCGGTTTCACCACGTGATACTGAATACGCATAGAGCTCGTTCCACACCGGCCGCTTCCCGTAGTAGGTCACACCGGCGTACAGCACCGTGTCGTCCGCCTCGGAAAGCTCGAAGACGTCCACGGAACGGTTCTCGGGGCTAACGCGGCGCACCTGGCCTTCCTCGTCCCGGAGAAAGAGCGCCGATCGCGTATCCGACGTAAAGCCCCCTCCGTTCGACCACATGGGCGCCTCGTTGATAATCGTCACCGCCGCATCTTTCCGGGCCTTGCGTTCTTCCTCGGTGACAGGTGTCGCCGTCCCTCGAAGCAGGATGCGTTCGTCCGACAGTACGCGAAGATCCTGCACCGCAAGGTCGACCCGAAACGCCGGCCACGCCTCACCGCCGGCGAGGTCAATCCGATAGAACTGGGTGAATTGTTCCCCATCCTCGCGCTTCTTCTGATCGGCGGGGTCTCGGTCGGACGAAAAAAGGATATGACGATCGTCTTCCCAGCTCCAAACACCGACGCGTCCGCAGGAGGTAAGCCGGCGAAGCCCATCCGCTTCTTTCGCGGATATCCACAGATCCGTGGCGTATCGGTTGTCATCGAATTGAGGCACATGCAGGCGCACCGCGAGACGCTTCCCGTCAGGCGAATAATGCGGTTGCGAAAGGAAGTTGTATGACAGCATGTCTCGGACCAAAATTCGGGTTTGCGGTTCCATGAGCATTAACTCCGAGTTGTGTAGTTGTTGTCAGGGCGGGCAGAGTATAGCGCGCCCGCAAGCCGGTTTAAAGACCGACTTGCGCCGCCTTCATCCTGGGAATCAAGCGGGACATTCGTGTTATACTCCCTGCCATATGGCGCCGTTAACCGTGCACTGTCTCACAGAGGATAAAGGATTCATTGCGGCTCTCCGCGCACTTGCCGAGAAACGAGAACTGAGCTTTGAGCTGAGTTTTCACGGCTCCGAGGACACACCACATCTGGCAGCGGCGGACGCCGCCTCCGCCATTGTGATCCTTGATGCCGACACCTTCGGGGAGGAGACCGTGACACTCTTGCCGAGCTACGAAGGGACAAGCTCGGTTGTCGTAGGCGGAATCGCGCAGGAAGGGACCATTGGACAAGCCTCCGCCATGTTTGGGAGCGAGTTCATCCTGAAAGACGCCGAGTACAACTTCGTCTCCATGATTCCACTCACGGTGCGCAAGATCCTCCGTGACCGCGATCGTGATATGACTCACCGCGACATCATTCGATCGAGCGAGCGGCGGTACGAGAGCCTTGTCCAGGCCATTCCGGACGTGGTGTATAAGATCGATCCCAATGGCTACTTCACCTTTGTAAACGAATCGGTGCGAAATTTCGGCTACACGCCGAACGACCTGGTGGGAAAACACTTCAGCAGCCTTGTCTCCGAGGAGGATCTGCCACAGGTGAGCAGGCGTCGCGTGCTCCAGGACTTGCGCGGGACAACCACCGGTGCCGAGCACGCCCCCGGCCTCTTCGACGAGCGGCGCACCGGCGACCGCCGCACTCGTGGCCTCGAGATTCGGATCCGGAAGGGCGCGGGTCGAAGAGACGACGAAGGAATTGTTGCCTCCCTCACCTCCTACGGCGAGATAACGGCCACCGGTCACTATCTCGGTGATACGCAGGACCGCTTTTTCACCGGAACCGTTGGGATTATCCGTGACATCACGCAGCGCCGGAAGTCGGAGGAGCGGCTCACCCAACTCTCCCTGGCAATTGAGCAGATCGCCGTCGGAATCTGTATTGCCGACCCCGGCGGCACGGTTCGCTATGCAAACCCCTTCTTCTTTCGGCTCAACGTCCTCGAGCCCACTGAGGTTTTGGGAAACGACATTCGAGAGCTCGCCGGCCGGTATTTGCAGGAAGGAACCTTGACCGAGATTGGCGAGGCCATGAGCAGCGGAGAGAACTGGGAAGACGATCGGATTATCTGGAAGCGTTCCGGCGAGTCCTACTGGTCGTGGCTAAAGATCTACCCAATTCGTGACATAACCGGCTCCGTTTCCCAGTACATCATCTTTCAGCAGGACATTACCGAGCGAAAGCAGGGAGAGATGGACCTGAGAAACGCTCTGGAAGAGCAGCGCCGCGCTGTTCGATCGGTACACCACCGCGTCAGGTCGAGCTTGGAGACGGTACGGGCGCTTACGCCCTCCCTCGCAGGATCACAGGAGCCGGCTCCGGTAACGACGGAGCGCATGATCGCCTATCTGGCTCGCTTCCACGAGTTCGTCTACGAGGGAAACGCCTACGACAGCTGTGACATTGGGGCCTTTCTCAAGGAGGCGCTCTCCGTGCTCGTCGACGTAGCCACACGCCGCGAACGGAAAGTGGGAATCGAGACGGCCGTCGAAGAGAGCATCGTCTCCGTACAACAAGCCCTGCCCCTCGCGGTTGTCGTTGCGACGGTGGTTGCCGCCACGGTAAATCACAATTTCCCCCGCGAAAAGCGCGGCAGCATTGCAATTTCGGCGGAGGCAGCCGGGGACCGGGTGACCATAACCGTCGCCCATCCGGGGGGCGATCCCCTGCACCACGCGGCCGAGTCACTGAGCAATGAGGCCGACCTCATTCAGGCGCTTGTCTCCCAAATCGACGGAAGCTTCGAGTCCTCCACAGGCGCCTCGGGGACGCCAACCGACGAGACGGTGCACACGGTGAACGCGCCGTCCCTCGCCGTGCAGCGTCTGCGCCAGTAGACTGGAGAGCAAGGAGCCAAAGACGTGAATTGGATACGCGGAACGAGTGACACGGTACCGGAGGAGGTCGCCCGCCTCATGGCGGACCGTCTAAAAGCACGCATGCAGACGGGGAGACAGGCGATCCTCGCGCTACCGGGTGGCCGGTCCGTCGCTCCCATCGCGGCGAAACTGGCGGAGATGGAGTTGGATTGGAGCAGGATCGATGTCTTCTTCGTCGATGAACGCTGTGTACCCCTTGAGGATGCCCAGAGCAATTACCAGGCGCTGCGGGGTCAGCTCTTTGATCCGTTGATTTCCGGCGGAACTCTGCCGGAAGAGAACATTCACCTGCCTCAGCGGTCGGGCTCGGGTCATTGCGACCCGCAGGCCTACACGGCCGAGCTCGCAAAGGTCCGGGGGGACGCGTCACCGCCGGCGTTCGACGTTGTCCTTCTGGGGGTCGGCGGCGACGGTCACGTCGCGTCGCTCTTTCCGAATCATCCGTCAATCCGTGGAACAGAGAGCGGCTTCATGCAGGTCCACGACGCACCGAAGCCGCCACCGACGCGCATTACCGCATCGCGACGGCTTCTCGAACGCTCGGGAACAATCATTGCCCTCTTTCTCGGCGACGGAAAGCGCGACGCCCTCCGCGCGTTTCGTAGCGGCGCGGAGGACGTAATCGCTCTTCCGTGTAGAGTTATTGAATCCGTCGCCGACGCGTGGGCGGCGACGGATCTGGCCTGACCGATAGACTATGCTATCGTGACTTCCTGTTCCAGGTAGACGTCCTGGATGGCATGCAGGAGCTCGACGCCCTCCTTCATGGGCCGCTGGAAGGCCTTCCGGCCGGAGATGAGCCCCATGCCGCCCGCTCTCTTATTAATCACAGCGGTCTTCACGGCCTCTTCCAAGTCGCCCTTCCCCGCCGATGCGCCGCCGGAGTTAATGAGACCGGCACGGCCGGCGTAGTTGTTCAGCACCTGATACCGGGTGAGATCAATCAAGTGATCGGATGTCAGCTCGGTGTAGACGCGATCATCGATCTTACCGTAACTGGAATCACCCATGTTCATTGCCTCGTAGCCTTTGTTCACCTTGGGCAGCTTCTGCTTAATGATGTCCGCCTCAATGGTGACGCCCATGTGGTTTGCCTGACTCGATAGGTCTGCGGCCAAATGGTAGTCGGCATCCTTGGTCTTGAAGGCGTTGTTGCGCAGATAGCACCAGAGAATGGTGACCATCCCAAGCTCATGGGCGCGGTGGAAGGCGCGGGAGATTTCGACAATCTGCCGGTCGGACTCCGGTGAGCCGAAGTAGATGGTTGCTCCAACGGCGACGGCGCCCATGTCGAAGGCCTGCTCTACGTTGCCGAACAGTATTTGGTCGAAGGTGTTGGGATAGGTGAGCAACTCGTTGTGGTTCAGCTTCACAATGAAGGGAATCTTGTGAGCATACTTCCGAGATACCGACCCAAGCACGCCGAGTGTGGAGGCGCAGGCGTTACAGCCGCCCTCTATGGCGAGCTTTACAATGTTCTCCGAATCAAAGTAATCAGGGTTGGGCGCAAAGCTCGCTCCCGCGGAGTGTTCGATTCCCTGGTCCACCGGCAGGATGGAGACGTACCCGGTTCCCGATAGGCGTCCGGTATTGAAGATCGACTGCATGTTGCGAAGGACGTTGGAGCTGCGGTCCGTGTGGACCCAGATCCGGTCGACGAAGTCAGGACCGGGGAGGTGCAATCGCTCTTTGGGGACCTTTGCCTTGTAGGTCAGAAGCTCGTCTGCGTCCTTACCCAGCGCTTGCTTAATCTTATCAATCATTGTTGTGGCTCCTTCATATGAGTAGAGATTTGCGTGCTTTTCCTGAATATACCAGAACGGCCCCGCCTTGGTGAAGAAGCCCCATTTTGACGGCTGAAAGCGACCAGCCTATAATGACGCATCCACGAACCGGAAGAAAGCGAAACAGGAGGCACAGCATGGCAAACACCCGCGGCATGCAGGTACAGGAACCTGCGAAGCGCCTGCACGGCGTTACGCCGAAGGTCGGCATCCGGCCCACAATTGACGGTCGCCACGGCGGGGTCCGCGAAGGTTTGGAAGACCAGACAATGGAGATGGCGCGCCGTACGGCGGCCCTCATACGCGACAACCTGCGCCACGCGGACGGCCTGCCGGTCGAATGCGTGATTTCGGATACGACCATCGGCGGGGTCGCCGAGGCGGCAAAGTGCCAGGAGAAGTTCGAGAACGAGAACGTCGGTCTCACCATCACCGTGACACCGTGCTGGTGCTACGGCTCCGAGACAATGGACTTGACCCCCAACATTCCAAAGGCGGTCTGGGGCTTCAATGGGACGGAGCGCCCCGGTGCGGTCTACCTGGCCGCGGTGCTCGCGGGACACTCTCAAAAGGGCGTGCCCGCCTTCGGCATATACGGCCGCGAAGTTCAGGATGCCGATGATCGCTCCATTCCAGAGGATGTACAGGAGCGCCTCCTGCGCTTCGCCAAAGCAGGCCTCGCCGTCGCGACTCTGCGAGGCAAAAGCTACCTCTCCCTTGGCGGCGTCTCCATGGGTATTGCCGGGTGCTACGTGACCGAGAGCTTCTACGAGGATTACCTCGGCATGCGTCCCGAGTACGTCGACATGAGCGAGATCATCCGCCGCCTCCAACTCGGCATTTACGACCAAGAAGAGTTCGAGCGCGCGATAGCCTGGACCAAGGAGAACTGTCGAGAGGGGGAGGATCCGAACCCTCCCGAGAATCAGCGAAGCAGGTCGGACAAGGACCAGGACTGGGAAACCAGCGTAAAGATGGCCATGATCACCAGAGACCTCATGGTCGGAAACCCGAAGCTCGCCGATGCGGGGTGGGAAGAGGAGGCCCAGGGGCATAATGCCATTGCCGCGGGCTTTCAAGGACAGCGCCACTGGACCGATTTCATGCCCAACGGCGACTTCATGGAGGCAATCCTCAACTCCTCCTTCGACTGGAACGGCATCCGAGAGCCGTTCATGCTGGCCACGGAGAACGACAACCTCAACGCGACGTCCATGCTATTCGGCCACTTGCTTACCAAGACCGCACAGATCTTCGCGGACGTTCGCACGTACTGGAGCCCGGACGCGGTCAAACGCGCCGCCGGCAAAGCGCTCGGAGGTCGCGCGAAGGACGGCATTATCCATCTCATCAATTCCGGACCTGCGACGCTCGACGGAACAGGCCAACAGTCCCGCGGCGGCAAGCCCGTCATGAAGCCCTACTGGGAGATTACTCCCGAAGAGGTCGGAAAGTGCCTGGATGCCACGACCTGGCACCCCGGTGTCACCGAGTATTTTCGCGGAGGGGGCTACTCCACCCAGTACGTAACGCGCGGAGAGATGCCGGTGACCATGTGCCGAATCAACATTGTCGATGGTCTCGGTCCCGCATTGCAGATCGCGGAAGGGTGGGCAGTCGATATTCCTGAGGACATCCACCGCGTCCTCGACCAGCGCACCAACCCCACCTGGCCGACCACCTGGTTCGTTCCGCGCTTGGCCGATAACCCACGCTTCCGCGACGTCTACTCCGTCATGTTGAACTGGGGCGCGAATCACGGCGCCATCGGCTACGGCCACTACGGTGCCGACATGATCACGCTGGCATCAATGCTGCGCATTCCCGTCTACATGCACAATGTGGCGGAGAGCGATGTCTTCCGTCCAAGTACGTGGACGGCCTTCGGCATGGATCTGGAGGGCTCGGACTTCCGTGCCTGCGGGAACTTCGGCCCCCTCTATCGTGGCTCGTGAAGGAGAAATCATGTTAAAGAACATCCCATCGATCCTCTCGCCTGAGCTCTTGAAAATTCTCATGGAAATGGGCCACGGCGATGAGCTCTGCATCGGCGACGGAAACTTCCCCGCGGCGAATTACGGCCGGCGTCTGGTGCGCCTCGACGGCCACGGCGTACCACACATTCTCGACGCCGTCATGCAACTCTTTCCCTTGGATACCTTTGTCGAAAAACCGGTCTACGTCATGGAGGTCGTCGACGAAGACCAATCGCCGCCTCCAATCTGGAAGGAGTACGCGGAGATCATTCGCCGCTACGAGCCGAACTGGACCGACTTCCAACAGGTCGAGCGCTTCGCCTTCTACGAGCAGGCAAAGAGCGCCTACGCCGTCGTTGCCACCGGCGAAGGCGCCCTGTACGCGAACCTCATCCTCAAGAAGGGCGTCATCACCTGACCTCCGCCTCGCCCGACCAGGGCGGGGTGCCTTCACACGGGCCGCCTCCATCCGGGGGCGGCCTTTTTTGTGCCCCTCGACAGGGTGAAAGCACTTGCACAGACTTTCGCGCCTGGTTACAATCCGTTTCGAAAGCTAAATAGCAATGATTGAAAAGCTAAACGATAGAGAGAGAGGTATTCTGGATCTCATTGTCTCCGAACCGCGCATGTCGGTCTCGGCAATGAGCAAGGCCCTGGATGTCTCGCCGGTGACGGTGCGAAGCGCCCTCAACAGCTTGGCGGAAAAGGGCATGATCCTGCGCACCTGGGGCGGCGCGAACCCGGCATTTCATCCGGAAATCCTGGAACGACAGCGCGCATTCGTCGCCGAGAAGAACCGTATTGCCCAAGCCGCCGCCGAGCTTGTGGACGATAACGCTACCATCATGATCGAGGCGGGGACGACTACCTCCGGAGTGGGACGCTACCTCTTCGGCAAGCGCGACGTCAGAGTGGTCACAAACTCCTCCCTCATCCTGCCCTACGCGCGCGCCAATCCACAGGTCACCCTGATTGCGTCCGGCGGGGATTTCCGCCCCCAGACCGAGTCCTTCGTCGGCCCCGTCGCACTGGACCATCTCCAGCGCTTCAATGTTCGCTTCGCCTTCGTCGGAACCGACGGCTTTTCAGTAGTCGAAGGACTCACCACTCATCACCTCGAAGGGGCGGAGGTAGTGAAGCGCATGGCGGAGCAAGCAGAAGAAACGGTCTTGCTGGCAGACAGCTCGAAATGGAAGAAACGCGGCTTCGTCCGGGTTCTGCCGCTCTCGGCGGTGACACGAATCATCACCGACAGCGGACTGCCCGATGACGCCGCGCAGGAAATCGAAGAACGAGGTATCGCGGTACACCGCGTATAGCAAGGAGCAATCATGGCAACTGAAGTAACCATGCCCCGGCAGGGGCAATCGGTGGAAAGCTGCATCATTCTCGAGTGGAAGAAGAGCGAGGGCGATGCAGTTTCAGAAGGCGAGCCGCTTGTCGAAGTCGAAACCGACAAGGCGACCTTCGAGGTGGAGGCGACCGCCTCCGGCACCCTCTTGAAGCGCTTCTTCGAGGCAGACGACGACGTTCCCGTCCTCACCACCATTGCGGTGATCGGTGAGGAGGGGGAAGACATTTGGTCGGCCGTGTCGAGCCTTCCGGATGAGAAGCGCGAAGGCGCCGGCACTCCCGGCGCGGCCGACAACGGCAGCGCCGACGGAGACCAGGATCGCTCAGCGCAGGCGGAGTCGACCCAGACCGAGTCCAAACCGTCCGAGCCGCCGGCGACCGGCGCCGCCACCACCGCTACAGCGGCGCCCGCACAACCCGCAGAGGGCCGCCGCGGCGCCGTCTCTCCCCGCGCCCTCGATCGCGCCCGCCGCGCCGGGGTGGATCCCTACACCCTTCGAGGCAGCGGCCCGGAAGGGCGTGTGCTTGAGCGCGACGTCGAGGCCGCCGCCGCGCAAGGAGCACCCATGACGCCGACTGCGCGGGCTGAGGCGGCCGCAACGGGCCGGGCCGCACCGGCGGCGGGCTCGGGGATTGGCGGACGCGTTCGCGCCGGTGATCTCGGCGAATCAGCCGCGGGAGGGCAGGCCGCGACGGCGGGAGCCGCCGACGCCGGCGCAGCTACCGCTGCGTCGACGGTCGATCTCACGGAGCACCCCGGACCGGTGACGGAGGATACCGCCAAGGGCGTGCGCAAGGTCATTGCCGATCGCATGTACGAGTCGCTGCAGTCAACGGCCCAGCTCACGCTCAACAGCGTTGCCGACGCCCGGGCGCTCCGGCGCTACCGCGAGCTCGTGAAGGCGGCCGAGGGTGTCAACATCACCATGAACGACATGATCCTGTTTACCGTGTCCCGCGTACTCCGGCGCTTCCCGGAGATAAACAGCCACATGGAGGAGTACACCCTGAAGCGTTTCGAGCGCGTCCACATCGGATTCGCGGTGGACACGCCGAAGGGGCTCATGGTTCCGACGATCAAGAACGCGGACCAACGGACGCTCTCCCAGATTGCCGTCGAGAGTCGGCGCCTCGCGGATGCCTGCGTCTCGGGGAAGGCCACCCAGGACGACCTGGTTCCCGGCACCTTCACCGTGACAAACCTCGGCAATCTCGGCGTGACGTTCTTCACGCCGGTCATCTACGCGCCGCAGGTCGCCATTCTCGGCGTGGGGACCATCCAGCCGACACCGGTCTACGAGGGAGAGGAGGCGACGTTCATACCCGGCCTCAACCTCTCGCTCACCATGGATCACCGGGCGGTGGACGGCGCTCCGGCGGCCAGGTTCCTCAAGGCGGTAAACGACGCCCTGGCACGCTTCGAGCTCACCTTGGCGGAGTAACTGGAATAGGAGTTATCGAATGTACGATCTGATAGTGCTCGGCGGCGGACCCGGCGGCTACATGGCCGCTGAGCGCGCCGGCAGCTTGGGCAAGAGGGTCCTCCTCGTGGAGGCCGAGCGCCTCGGCGGGGTGTGCCTGAACGCCGGCTGCATCCCGACGAAGACCCTGCTCAATGCCGCCAAGATCTACCACGCCGCCGGCGACAGCGAGAGAATCGGAGTGACTACGCACGGCGCCGAGTTTTCTCTCGGTGCCGCCATGAAGTGGAAGAAGCGCGTCGTCGACACCCTCGTGAAGGGCGTGGGCGCGCAGATGAAGCGCTTCGGCGTGGAGGTCGTGACGGGCCGCGGACGCCTCGTCGGCGCCGGCGAGATCGATGTAGCCGGCACCCGCTACGAGGGGCGCAGCATCATCCTTGCGACCGGATCCCACAGCGCCATCCCCCCCATTCCGGGGCTTGCCGACGCCGGCGGGGACACCGAAGAGGGCCGCCACAACGCCGCGGTCCTGACCAGCACGGAGATGCTCGAGCTCGAGGAGATGCCGGGAAGCGTGGCCGTCATCGGCGGCGGTTACATCGGCATGGAGTTCGCCGGCTTCTTTCACATGCTCGGCGTTCCGGTGACCGTCATCGAAATGCTCGACGAGGTCATCCCCGTCGTGGAGCCGCGGATGGCCGGACAACTGCGCAAGGAGATGAAGGGGGTCACCTTCAAGCTGGGCACGAAGGTAACCGGTATTGAGGGAAATACCATCTCGGTCGCCGGGCCCGACGGCGAGGAGCGCCTAGGCGCCGACCGCATTCTCGTTTCGGTGGGGCGCAGGCCGAGCGTGGAAGGCAACGGCTTTGAAGACATCGGTCTGGATTTCGATGGCCACGGCGTTCGAGTGGACGAACGGATGCGCACCAACCTCCCCGGGGTCTACGCCGTCGGCGACGTCACGGGGAAGTCGCTCCTGGCGCACTCCGCCTACCGCATGGCGGACGTTGCGGTGGCGAACATCTTCCCCGAGGAGTTTACCGCCGCCTCGATCCCGCCCGGGGACGCAGCGGGCCTGGGGTATGCAGCGCCGGCCCGGCCGGCCGCGCCGGCCTACACCCCGAGCATGCGCTACGACGCCGTTCCGTGGGTAGTCTACACCCGCCCCGAGCTCGCCGGCTGCGGCATGACCGCCGACCAGGCGCGGGAGGCGGGGCTCAGCCCGGTGGCGGCGACGGTACCAATGCGCATGAGCGGCCGCTACTTGGCCGAGCACCCCGACGAGCGTGGAGAGTGCACCCTCATAGCGGATTCGAAGAGCGGGCGCATTCTCGGCGCGCAGATGATCGGCACCGGGAGCTCGGAGCTGGTCTTCGGCGTTGCAACCATGATCGAGGCGGAGTTACGCGTCTCGGATATTAGAGAAATCATCTTCCCCCACCCCACCATCTCCGAGGTGCTGCGAGAAGCAGCGTGGGAGATGGAGTTGAAGCAGGAAAAGGAGTAAGACATGCCACAATCAATCGTCATTGATCCAAATGAAGTCCGGAAGGGCGGAAAGATCTCCGTCAAGGACATTCCCATCAACCAGTACACGTCGGATGCGAAGAAGGAGGTCAAGGAGTACGGCAAGGAGCGGCTCAAGAAGATCTACTACGACATGCTCACCATCCGCGAGTTCGAGAGCATGCTCAACGAGATCAAGACGCAAGGCGCCTACCGTGGGATCGAGTACAACCACAAGGGCCCGGCGCATCTCTCGATCGGCCAGGAGTCGGCGGTCGTCGGTCAGAGCCTCAATCTCGATATCGATGACTTTATCTTCGGCTCCCACCGTAGCCACGGGGAAATTCTTGCCAAGTGCTACTCCGCCATCGACAAGCTCGACGACTCGGCGCTGCAAAGCATCATGGAAGGCTATCTCGACGGTGATATCCTGAAGATGGTGAACGAGAAGGACGCGGATTCGGTGACGGATCTCGCCCGTCGCTTCGTTCTCTACGGCACCATGTCGGAGATCTTCGGACGCGCCGCGGGATTCAACCGGGGTCTCGGCGGCTCCATGCACGCCTTCTTCGCCCCCTTCGGCAGCATGCCGAACAACGCCATTGTCGGCGGCTCCTCGGACATTGCCACGGGGTCGGCGCTCTACAAGCGGGTAAACCGAAAGCCCGGCATTGTCGTTGCCAACATCGGCGACGCCTCCATGGGCTGCGGCCCCACCTGGGAGGCAATGACCTTCGCCGCCATGGATCAGTACAAGACGCTCTGGCCGGAGGAGATCGGCGGCCGTCCGCCCATCCTCTACAACTTCATGAACAACTTCTACGGCATGGGTGGCCAGACCTCCGGCGAGACCATGGGCTTCGGCGTCCTGGCCCGGGTCGGTGCCGGCGTGAATTCCGACAACATGCACGCCGAGCGCGTCGACGGCTACAACCCGCTGGCCGTGGCGGATGCGATCAAGCGCAAACGAAAGGTCCTCGAGAAGGGCGACGGCCCGGTGCTCCTCGACACCATCACCTATCGCATCTCCGGCCACTCCCCGAGTGACGCGTCCTCCTACCGCACGAAGGACGAGATTGCCCTCTGGGAAGAGGAGGACTGCATCAAGAGCTACGGCGAGTACCTCGTCGAGAACGAGATAGCCGCGCAGAAGGAGCTCGACGACTACCAGCAGGAGATCATCGAAAAGGTCACCGAGGCGCTCTCCCTCTCGGCGCCCACGGACACCTCTCCGCGGGTGGATCCGGAGTTCATTGGCAAGGTGATGTTCTCCAACACTCCCACCGAGAAAATGGAGGATCGCGAGGTAGAGACGCTGATCTCCCAGGAGGAGAATCCCCGGATGCAGCAGATCTCGAGGAAGTCTCGCTTCGCCCTGGACGAGAACGGGAAGCCGCTGTCCAAGATGCGCGTCGTTGCCTATCGAGACGCGCTGTTCGAAGCAATGCTCCACCGCTTCTACATTGATCCGACCATGGTCGCCTACGGCGAGGAGAATCGTGACTGGGGCGGCGCTTTCGCTGTCTACCGCGGCCTCACCGAGGCGCTCCCCTACCACCGCCTCTTCAACAGCTCCATTTCCGAGGGCGCCATCGTCGGGACCGGAATCGGCTACGCCCTCTCCGGCGGCCGCGCCGTGGTCGAGCTCATGTACTGCGACTTCATGGGCCGCGCCGGCGACGAGATCTTCAACCAGGCCGCCAAGTGGCAAAGCATGAGCGCCGGCGTCCTGAAGATGCCCCTGGTGATACGAGTCTCCGTCGGAAGCAAGTACGGCGCCCAGCACTCCCAGGACTGGACCTCCCTGGTCGCTCACATTCCCGGCTTGAAGGTCATGTTTCCCGCCACGCCCTACGACGCGAAGGGCATGCTCAACCTGGCCTTGCGCGGAACCGATCCGGTAGTCTTTTTCGAGAGCCAGCGCCTCTACGACATGGGCGAAATATTCGAGGAGGGCGGCGTTCCCGAAGGCTACTACGAGGTGCCGGAGGGACAACCGGCGGTTCGCCGGATCGGGAAGGATCTCACCATTCTGACGATCGGAGCGACCCTCTACCGCGCCTTGGAAGCCGCGGACGACCTGAAAGAGCAATACGGACTCGAGGCCGAAGTCATTGATGCACGTTTTCTCAATCCCCTCGACCTCGATCCGATCATCGAGTCGGTGAAGAAAACGGGCAAAATCATCATGTCCTCCGACGCTGTGGACCGAAACAGCTTTCTCCACACCGTTGCGGCAAATCTCACCCAGGTGGCCTTTGACCGTCTCGACGGTCCACCGGTGGTTGTGGGCTCGCGGAACTGGATCACGCCCGCCTTCGAAATGGAAGACAGCTTCTTCCCGCAGAAAGAGTGGATCCTCGACGCAATTCACGAGCGGGTGCTTCCCCTCGAGGGACACCAGGTTAGCACCGTGCAGACCGGCGGCGAGCTTCTTCGGCGCTACCGCGAGGGCGTGTAAGGCCCCGTCCCCGCACCCGAGACTACGATAAGCCCCCAGCGGGGGCGGCTGAGCGCCGCCCCCGCTTCGTTAGAATCTGATTAAAATGACCAGCTAGATCGGTTCCCGCCCCGACCCTTTCCGCGATACCTTCTACATGGAGACTCGTCTTGTACAACTCTCGTGCAAGCTCAAGGAGGGGGAATGGAAATTGGATATATAGATGGTCGACGCTTTCGCCGAGCCCTCATTGCAGGCGGAGCGCGGCTCTCGGAATTCACGGATCAACTCAACACCATGAACGTATTCCCGGTGCCGGACTCGGACACCGGATCGAATATGGTAGGGACCTTTGCCTCAATTCTCGATCGGGTCCGAGACGTGAAAGAGCGCTCCCTCTCGGCGACCACGAAGGCCGCCGCCGACGCCGCCCTCATGGGTGCGCGCGGGAACAGCGGCGCAATCCTCGCGCAATTCTTCTACGGCGTTGCGGATCAGGTCCAGGACGATATCGCCATCACCTCACAGCGCTTCGCAGACGCAGTACACACGGCGGTTCGATACGCCTATGAAGCCATTACCAATCCACAAGAGGGGACAATCCTGACTGTTATCAAACAGTGGGGCGAGAGTTTCCGAGAAGCGAATCAGCGCGGGCACGATCTGAAACAAGCGCTTGCCGAATCTCTCGAAAGCGCCAAGCGTGCCTTGGAGGAGACGCGCACTACCCTCCCGGCGCTTCGAAAGGCCGGCGTCGTAGACGCCGGGGCTCTCGGCTTCGTGCATGTCATTGAGGGTATCTATCTCTTCATGACCGGAGGCAGTATTCGGGAAGTGGAAAGCTCCCTGTCCACCGCGACTATAGGTGCACGCGAGAGTTACTCCGAACCGGCCCTCACCGAGCAGGACGGAGAGCTTAGCTACCGCTACTGTACCGAGTGCCTCGTAGAGGGATCGGAAGTGCCTATCGCGGAGCTCCGGGAAAAGCTCGGGGGCATGGGAGACTCCCTCATTGTTGCAGGATCTTCCGAAAAGGTGCGCGTTCACGTACACACGGACACGCCGGAAGAGGTGTTCACCTACTTGAGCGGCGTCGGCGCAGTCCTCGAACCCAAAGCCGACGACATGAAGAAGCAGTTCCACACGGCCCACGCCGCCCACGGACAGGTGGCGCTGGTGGTGGACTCGGCTTGCGACATTCCCGAGGAGCTCATGGAGAAGTCCTACCTTCTCATGACCCCGCTCCGCGTAAGCTTTGGGAACGAGAGCTACGTGGATAAGCTCGGTCTCTCTCCGGAGCACTTCTATCAGCTTCTCCGTGATCACCCCGACTCCCTACCCACGACCTCACAACCAAGCGCGTTTCAGTATCAGAAACAGTACCGCGCGCTCTTGACCCACTATAAGAGCGTCGTCACGGTCTCCATCTCCGGCGCCCTTTCCGGGACCATCAACGCCGCCTACGCCGGGATACCCGAGTCGCACCGGGACGACGTCGAGGTCGTCGACAGCCGAGCGGTCTCGGTCGCGACGGGACTCATTGTGCGGCGCCTGTGTGACGCAATTGAGGATGGCGCCACCGCCGCCGAGGTTGCGGACCTCGCACGCTCCCTGGTGGATCGGACCCGTCTCCTCGTTGCAGTTCCGCAGATGGACTACCTCATCAAAGGTGGCCGCGTGAGTGAACGGGCGGGCAAGATCATCGACGCCCTCGGACTCGTAGCCTTGATCCATCTGAACGCAAAAGGGGAAGCGAAGCCATACGGAGCGGCGATCAACTTCCGCCGAGCCGTGTCACGGCTTATTCGGAAGGCGCGCTCGGGCATGCGCGGCGACGAGCCGGTCGATTTCGCGATTGCCCATGTACATAACAAGGAAACAGCGGAGCAGATTCGTGAGCGTTTGGATGCTCATGTCGTGGCACGACGAGCCCCCTTCGTCCTGGACGCGGCGCCGGTCCTGGCGACCCACACGGGATTCGGCACGGTTGCGATTGCCTACATTGAGCCGGAATCATGAGCTGGCTCATCTTCGCCCTCGCACTGCTCGTGGCCTATCTCTTGGGGTCCATCCCGACGAGCATCATTGTTGGGAAGCTCTTCTTCAAGCTCGATATCCGTGAGCACGGCTCGGGGAACGCCGGGGCGACCAACGCGTTCCGCGTCCTCGGACCCGTCCCCGGTTCGGCCTGCATCATTGTGGATGTGGGAAAGGGGGCGGCGGCGGTTCTGATTGCCGCCGTCCTACCCACGGCGCCGATCGCGCCGCTTGTTGTGAAGCTCCTCGCCGGCACCGCCGCCGTTGCGGGGCACATGTGGACCATCTTCGCCCGCTTTCGCGGCGGCAAAGGAGTCGGCACGGCGGCCGGCATGCTTCTGGCAATCTACCCGGTCTCGCTGCTTCTGGCCGTTGCCGTATTCCTCATTGTGGCAATGGCAACGGGCTACGTCTCTCTGGGCTCGATTAGCGGGGCTGTCTCGTTCCCCATAATTGCCGTGGCGCTCTCGGCAACCGGCGTCCGCGAGATAGCACCCACCTTGCTCATTGTTACCATTCCCATTTCGCTCCTCATCGTCTACCGGCACCGGAGCAATATCCGCCGGCTCCTGCGTGGGGAGGAAAACCGCTTCGAGAAGCTCATGCTCTTCCGGCGCCTCATTGAGGCGCTCCGCCGGCGCCCCTCTAACTCAGCATGACCTGGCCGCCCGTCACGGGAATGGCCTGCCCCGTCTCGTAGCGCTGGTCGACCGCGTAGAGGATGGCTTTGACCACGTCCGGGCCGGTGCAGCCGCGTCCCATGGGCACCTTCTGCTCGTAGAAGCGCTTTACGTCCGCAATGGTTTCGGCCCCGGGGACCTTTCCCGCCCTGAGGTACTGCACAAAGAGGCCGCGCTCAGGATCCGACCAGAGGGGACCGTCGAAAAAGTTGCCCGGGCAGACGGCGTTCACCTTCACGTGGTTCTCCACCAGCTCCTTGGCAAAGCTCTGAACCAGACCAATCCCCCCGAACTTACTGCCCGCGTAGGCGCCGTTCTTATTCGAGCCGTCCAAACCAGACTTCGAGTTGACTTGTACAATGTCGCTGAAGTAGGGCGTCTCGGCGGCGCGCATTCGTGCCCGGTCCTGCGCTGCCAGCACGCGAGAGACCTGCTTCGTGCACACGAAGAAGCCCTTGTAGTTCACCGAGGTGACGAAGTCGAAGTCCTTCACGGAAAGCTCCTTCACGCTCCCCGCCTTGAGTACGCCGGCGTTGCTGATGAACAGATCAATGCCGCCGGCGAGCGCGGTGATCCGGCGAACGGCCGCAGCGACCGACTCCTCCTTCGAAACGTCCGCCTCGAGGGCCACGGCAACGGTGCGCCCCGCAGCGTCATTGAGCGATTCAGCCATGCTCCGGGCGCCGTCGAGGTTGAGGTCGATCAGAACGAGGTACGCCCCGGCGGCGGCGAGGCCGCGGGCAATCTCGGCGCCGAATCCTTGGGCGCCGCCGGTGACAGCACACACCTTGCCGCTTACGGAAGCTTTAGCGGCGGCTGGGTCAAAGGCGTCGGCGTCGAAGCCCTCGGCGCCGGGCCCTCCGACGGCCTTGCCCGCCGCGGCAACGAGAACATCCCCGAGCCCGTCGATCCGAAGGCGCCGGGGGAGCTCGCCACTATCCGCCACAAAATCGGAGAGCGGCTTCTTCACCGCATCAACGAGGGCGTCTACGGCGGGTCCGATCGCCTCGGCCCGCTCCGCGGCGTCCGGAGCCGGCGCGCTCCCGCCGAGAGAGAGGTGAAGGTCGGCTTCCTCGGCGCTATCCGCACGGCTATCGAGTCGCAGCAAGGGAGCGCGGCGATCGAGGGGATCGCGTCCGTGACCATCCTGCTTCAGATCCATCAACACCGCCCGCAGCGCGGGCATTACGAGCTCTACTGCTATATCGGCCATCCCATCTCCTTTGCTACTTCACATGCACGTTCCGGAGCGGCAGGGTCCAATGCTCGACCGAGGTCGGCGTAGTCCTTCAGCCGCTCCGCCAAGCCGCGACGCCCGGCACCGTCGGTGGTGTTTCCTCCCGCGCCGCCAAACAGACCCCATCCGGGGGCGCAGTCGGCAAGCTTCTCGTGGGCAACCAGGGCCCAGGTCGACTCATTGAGGTGCTTGAACTCGGGCTCCAAAACCTCGGGGCAGGTAAACTGTTGGCGCGAGCTATTGATATCGACACCGCTGATCTCCATGAGACCGTGGTCCCTGCAGAGGCCCTGCACCCGCAGGAGTTGCTCCTTTGTGTTGCGCGGGGGCATGTACGTCACCGCCTGGAAGCCGATGTCGGTGATCACGTCGAAGAGCTCGTCCAGGTATTGGTCTTCAAACCTTTCCGCCTTCTTGTCCCCGGTCGGTGACTCCGTCACGTCTCCCAAGTAGGCGTATGCGGGGATGGCGTCGACCTCACGCGCCTTCGAAACCACCTCCTGCACCGGTCGGCACTCTTCCTTGCTCGGCACAATGAAGATGGAGGGGACCAAGCCGCTTTTCAGCACGCCCAGCAGATCGTAGGCGTAGTGCGGGTTTTCGGAATCCAGGAGGCGCTCCTCCAGGCCTCCGGCAACCGTCAGGTTGAGCCGTTCCCGCAGCGCCCGGACCAAGTCCTCGCCTCGCCCGAATGCATTGATCAGCCGGTGGGCAACGCCGAACACCAGGTGACGCTCCGTCACGCTTCCCCCGTCGGACGCTCGGGAGAGCGGAACGATATCGTGGTCAAAGTCCAGTGGCTCGAGAGAGCTGTTACGGAGAATGGTGTTGAGTCCTTCGAGCTGACGACGGTTGCGCTCATTGCGGACCTCTCGAATCGGCGCAATGTAGGCGTCCAAAGCGCTCCACGACCGCCGGGGAACACCGTGAAGCACCACGTAGGCCAGACCGGGAGCATCCGGGCTGTTGATCTTGCGGTCGGCGAAGGGCGTATCATACCAGGTGGTACGGAGCTCCGCTCCAACCGTCGAACCCATCCCGACGATCTGGCACGCCGCAACCATCTCCGAGGCTGCGGAGATGGAGTCGTGGTCGATACTGCCCACAACCTGCAAGCCACTCCTTCGGGCCATGTAGGCGGCGTAGCTCGGAGAGTAGGGACTGAATGAGAAGAAGGTGTGAACGTGGTTGTTCGCCTCCTCGGACATTCGGACGTCCTGGATTCCGTCTCGATTCGACCGCACCAGGGTCTCGAGGTGGGCAATCCGCTCGGCCACAGTTGACGCATTGAGAAGCGTCGCTAACTCATCTCGCGTTGTTGTTATCATGTTCCTCTCACTCGTGCCAGGAGATCCTCCAGTACGTCTTGCGCACTCTCGTTGTCGATCTGACATGTTCCGGCGTTCTCGTGACCGCCCCCTCCGTACTCCAGCATGAGCTTGCCCACGTTGACGGTGCATGAGCGGTCAAAAATCGACTTGCCCGCCGAGATCACCGTGTTCTGCTTCTTGAATCCCCACATGAGCTGAAGCGAGATGTTGGCGTGCGGAAAGAGGGCGTACTTCACGAAGCGGTTACCTGCATACACGGTCGAGAATGGCCGAAGGTCTACGACCAGGACATTCTCGTAGACCGTTGAGGCCTCGTAGAGCTGCGCTTTGAAGCTATCCTGGTGTTCCTTATAGACGCGTACGCGCTCCGCGACATCTGAGATTTCGAGAATCTCCTTAATAGAATACTCCCGACAGTAGTCAACCAGATCAAGCATGAGTTGGTAGTTCGAAACCCGGAACTTCCGAAAACGACCAAGACCGGTACGCGCATCCATAAGGAAATTCACCAGGTTCCAACGCGTCGGATAGAGCACCTCGTCCCGGGTGAACTGGGCGGAGTCACCCTTATCGACCGCCTGCAGCATCTCCGAAGAGATCTTCGGAAAGCGATCAGCACCCCCAAAGTAGTTGTAGACCACACGGGCTGCCGAGGGTGCCGCCGGATCGAGAATGAGATTCTCCACGGTATCGACCCTGAGATCCTCGGAGCTGTGGTGATCGAAGGCCAGATGCACCCCCTCCACGTAGGGGACATTCGCGGTAATGTCGGAGGGAGTCACCTCGATCCGTCCATCCTGCATATCCTTCGGATGCACGAATTTGATTTCCTCGATAAGATCGAGTTCCGTCAGCAAGACCGCGCAGATCAAGCCGTCGAAGTCACTCCTCGTCAAGAGACGGTACCCTGTGTCCATGCAGTCGGGCTCCCTGTTTCCGGGGAATGCTACCGGATGCTTTGCCAAACTGCAAGCAAGCGTCAGCCTGGCCGACGTGGACGGGGCCTAGTATACTCGCAATGGAGGAGGAACAATGGGACAGCAAGGCGAGCTCAGCCCGCGAATTCGGCGCGACATGGAGGAAAAGAAGATCGACGTCGATCGTACGCTAACCATCCTCGACAACTACAACGCAGGCAAGTACGACAAGGTGGAAAAAGTCGTGGCGGACGAAATCCCGGAAATCGACGGGGAGTCCATCATCGATATGACCGGGGAGCTTTCGCTCGAACTTCCGCAGTCGCAGGTGACGGAGCGACTGGAGGCGCTGCTGCCGAGCGTTGAGCCGAGCCACCACGGCACGTGGAGCGGCACTACCGTGCACTTCGATCGGGACCAACTCGAACACCTCGGAGAGCATCTCCTGCCCCTCGTATCATACGGCGTGTTAAACGGCGGCTCGGCGACGAGCTACGCCGACACGAAGAAGAACTCCAAGCTCAGTGCCACCCTCCTCGATCTGCTCGGGGACCGCTTTGAAGCGGTGGCCGAGATATCTCGCGGGAAGGCGAAGGGCATCACCCCCGCCTTCGTGAATCCCGACGGTTCCGTGGGGCCGAGCTTCTTGGAGCTCAAGATGCGCGCCCTGCTCATCCGCATTCTGCGCTACAACCTCCAATTCGGTGCGGCGGGGGACGGCGCGCCGCCGGTGGCGCCATTCTTTCAGATGACCAGCGTCTTCAACGATCAGGAGATCTCCGCCACCTATGACCAGTACCGCGACAGCCCCCTCCTAACAGACCTCATCGCCGAGACCGGTGTGGATATCACCAGGGCGGAGACGGGGATCCAGCCGATGATCGCCGCCTACACCCACTCGGAGGAGGGGCGGCCGAAGGGGATCTTCACTCGCGCCTACGGAGAGGAGGGGGCTACCCTGCCGCTGCCGGGAGGGCACGGACAAAACTTCGACATTCTCCGGGAGGTCTATCGCGGCCTCTACGAAAGCGGCAAGCGCTTCGTCTATCTGGGAAACGTCGACAATCTCGGCTTCACCGTGGATCCTGTGTCGGTGGCGTACCTCGCGCTCACCGGAAAGCAGGCGGCCTTCGACTTCTCCTTTCGCACCTCCGTCGACGTAAAGGGTGGAATCCTCGTCCGGGACCAACGCGGACGACTCAACGCCGCCGACATTGGTCCCGCCATCAGTGCCGATGAGGTCTTTCGGCAGGAGGAGGCGGGAAGGAAGATTCTCTTCAACTGTGCGACCGGACTCTTTAGCTTGGACTACCTGGTTCCCAACATTGACCACGTTGTCGAGAACCTTCCCATGCGCTTCTCCGACCAAGACAAGGACGCCGGCAAGTACTCACAAGCCGAGCAGGTAACCTGGGAGATCGCCGGCATGCTCGACGACTTCCTGGTATTCGGCGTGGATAAGTACGAACGCTTCCTGGCGGCCAAGCTCCTTCTGGAAACGCTCATGACCAGCGGATTGAAGATCGATGATCCCGCCTACCCCACGGACGAGCGTCCCGACAAGGACCTGCGAGGCACGGCAGAGAAGCTCCACGAGGGCTTGCAGAAGAAGCTCGCCGGCGAGTACGGAATGACCTTCCGCAACGGGCGCTGGGAGCCGAAGCCGGTAGAAGAGCTCACCGCGGAGCTCAGCTAAGAAAAACGGTGCGCCTCCGAATGGCGCCGGGGTTGTACAGAACATGAACACGGATCGCGAGACGCCGCGAAACGGCCACGAGCAGGCGGCGGCCTTAGACATCGATTTCGAGAAGTTGGGCGGCTTGGTGACCACCGTGGTCCAGGAAGCCGAAACCGGCGAGGTCCTCATGCTTGCCTACATGGACAAGGAGGCCTTGGATGCAACGCTGCAAACGGGCTACGCCCACTACTACAGCCGCTCGCGCAAACGGCTCTGGAAGAAGGGCGAGGAAAGCGGCAATGTTCAGGAGCTCCGGGAGCTTCGTGTCGACTGCGATCAAGATGCCGTACTCCTGAAGGTGCGCCAGCACGGCGCCGGCGCCTGCCATACCGGTAATCCGACCTGCTTCTACCGGCGCTATCGCCGGGGAGAGCTCATCTACGACCCGCTGCCACGGAGCTCGGTGTAGAGCTTGCTGCTCTGAATGTCTTTGTTGTTTTGATACTTGCCGTTCTTGTAGGTCTCGTAGTCGCCTTCAATGGTGTGGTAGAAGATTTGGCAGATCTGGATTCCCGCGTAGAGCCGGATTGGCTGGACGCAGAAGATCTCCAAGGTCCAATAGCCGTGAAAGCCGACATCCCCGAAGCCTGCGGTAATGTGCACGAAGAGGCCGAGGCGACCGATCGAGGAACGCCCCTCGAGCATGGGGACGAATCCATCCGTGGCGGTGTATTCCACGGTGCGCCCGAGGTAGAGGCGGCTGGGCTCGAGGACCAAGCCTTCCGGGGGGATGTGTACGCGAGACGTCGGGTTGTCCGCGGCCATGTCGAGAACCGGCGCGTCGTAGGTGACGAGCTCTTCATGGAGGCGGAGGTTATAGCTATTGGGATTGAGCTGCCGGGCGTCGTAGGGATCAATCACAATCCTGTCGCCAAGGGCAGCTTCGATCTGTCGACCCGATAGAATCATATGTACTGAGATTGTACTTCAGCTTTCGGACACAAAAAAAGGCCGGAAGCGCGAGCTCCCAGCCTTTTTTCATGCGAAGGGTCCGAAACTACATGAGGTCCTTCGGACGACGACCTTGATTACCGGTCTTTTCGCACACGGCGAAGTGGCGAATTTTACCATTCTCAAATACGGATTTCATGATGATCTTGCCACCCCAGCGGCTGACAAGCTCATGAGCGCCTTCACGTCGTGCATTCTTAGAAATGTTTGCTGCCATACGCTATGACCTCCAAACGGCAATGTCGTGATCTCTATTTCATGTGGATCGCGCGTAAATTAGTCACTCACACCGATCCTGTCAAGGCTTCGCGCCCGCCTGAGGGCAATACTTTCGATGCTTCGCCGTTCCAGACAACGCGCGTAAGGGCGGACTTGGCGCGGATGATTGCGCGCGGCTTTCGCGCCTCCACCTCGATCCGCACGGCCTGAGGAAATTCGGCGCGGATGGCCTCCACAACGGCCCCACACAGGGATTCCAAGAGGTGATGACTCCCCTCGGCAACCCCTTCCGCAACTTCGGCTACCCTCCGGTAGTCCACGGCGTCGGACAGATGGTCGGTCTCGATGGGCGTTGATGCGTCGTAGTCCAGACGGACCGATAGTCGCAGCGGTTGCCGGGCTGTTCGCTCTTCTGCATTCGCCCCAATGATGGCGCGCACCTGGAGCGCTTCGAATCCAACGGTTGCGATCAAAACTCAGCTACCTCCTCGAGGAATACGATGTCTTCCGGTCGCGCAATGATTTCCTTCTTCCCCGCCCCAATCCTGCTGGACACCTCGGAGGAGTGACGCCCAACAACACTTCGCAGATCGGCACTGTCGAGGGCGGTGACGAGTTTCACTGTCCCCTCACTGCAACCGCGACAGGCGAGCTCCACGACTGCGCCTGCCTCGAAGTTGCCCTCCACCGCCACGAGGCCCTTCGGCAGGAGACTCTTGTGGTTGTGTACCGCCTCGAAGGCGCCTGCGTCGACCAGAATGCGCCCCCGCGGCTCCGCGTTCATGATCCACCGGCGCCGGTTGCCCACGCGGGGGCGCGCATCAAACAGCGTACCGATTTCCTCACCCGCCAGGATGCGTTGCACAACCTGCCCTTCCCGACCGTGGGCCAAAACCACCCGACAACCGCCCCGCCGTGCGATCTTCACCGCCTCGACCTTGGTGCGCATGCCCCCCGTGGCAAGCTTGCTCCCCGGCGCCCCGGCCGAGGCGATGATCTCCTCGGTGATGTCCGCTACGTGGCGGAGCGGACGCGCCTCCGGGTTGTGGCGAGGATCATCATCGTAGAGGGCGTCAATGTCGGTGAGAAGGCAGAGGAGATCCGCATCGACCTTGCTGGCAACGAAGGCGCTCAGGCGATCGTTATCCCCGAAGGCGGAGCCAATTTCCTCGGTGGAGACGCTGTCGTTCTCGTTGAAGATGGGAACGACGCCCAGCTCGAGGAGCTCCTCCACGGCGTTTCGCAGGTTCACGTAGGAGGCTCGGTTTTCGAAGACCTCTCGGGTCACCAGCACCTGGGCAACCTGCACGTCCTGCGCCCGCAAGGCATCTCGGTACGCCTCCATGAGAAGCGGTTGGCCCACGGCCGCGCAGGCTTGGCGCGTCTTAATCGACGAAAGCTTGTGCTCGACTCCGAGCTCCCCCGCTCCCATGCCGATGGCGCCGGAGCTAACCACGAGCACCTCGATACCTCGCCGGCGGACCTCCAGGAGCTGCCGACAGATATCCCGGACGAAGTCCACATCGACCTTGCCTTCCTTTGCCAGGACGTTCGTGCCCACCTTGACCACGAGTCGCCGCAC
This sequence comes from uncultured Spirochaetaceae bacterium, assembly GCA_964413635.1. Classification (GTDB taxonomy): domain Bacteria; phylum Spirochaetota; class Spirochaetia; order DSM-27196; family PWMO01; genus CAYFQV01. The sequence goes on along the minus strand of CAYPTH010000015.1, from coordinate 4,482 downwards.
CGCGGCAAAGTCGCGCTGGTCCCGTGGGAGCTCCTCCGTGTTTGTCATGCGTGCTCTCCGGACCCGTCGGTCGCTAATGGACGATGGGTGAAGCTTCGCGCACCCTCACCGCTGTAGTCCGCGACAATGTGTCCGGCGCCTTCAACGCGCCACTTGTAGGTCACGAGCCCTTCCAGGCCCACCGGTCCACGGGCGTGGATCTTGCTCGTGCTAATGCCTACCTCGGCACCGAGGCCGTAGCGATACCCGTCGGCGAAACGCGTGCTCGCGTTCCACATGACGCTGGCCGAGTCGACGAGACTCATGAAGCGCTCCGCCCGCTCGCGGCTCGGAGATACAATTGCATCGGTATGATGGGAGCCGTAGGTGTTTACATGATCAACCGCCGCGTCCACGCCGTCGACCACGCGAATGGCAACAAGCATGTCCAGGTACTCCGTCGCCCAGTCCTCTTCCGTGGCGGGAAGAACATCTACTGCGGGAAGTTTGCCTGTCTTGGCGGCCGCGGACAGGATCTCTCGAGTTCGCTCACAGCCACGCAGCTCGACGCCCGCCTCTAGGAGCGCTTCGGCCACCGCCGGCAGGAGACGGTCTGCTTCCGCCGCGTCGACCAATACCGTCTCCACGGCGTTGCAGACGGCAACGTACTGCGTCTTCGAGTCAACGGTAACGCGACGCGCCATACCGAGGTCCGCACCTTCATCCACGTAGAGGTGACACACCCCGTCGGCGTGTCCCATCACCGGGATATTGGTGTTGTCCATGATATGGCGCACGAAACTGTTCGAGCCGCGAGGAATAATGAGATCGATGTACTCTTCCAAGGCGAGCATCTCCCCGACCTCTTCCCGCGTCTCGAGGAGCGCGATCCAGCCGGACGGGATGGCCCCGGCCACATCCCCTCGGTCACCGGCCGTCGCGTCGGCAATGATCCGCGCCAACACCCGGTTGGTGCGCGCCGCCTCACGCCCCCCTTTCAGGAGCACGGCGTTGCCGCTCTTGAGGGAGAGCGTCGAGATCTGGACCAGCGCATCCGGGCGCGACTCGAAAATGATGCCAAGCACGCCGAGCGGGCAGCTCTCCTGGTAGAGGCGCAAGCCCTCATCGAGCTCACGCGCCGAGAGGAGCGCCCCAACCGGATCGGCGAGGGCAATGGTGCTGCGTACGCCGTCGATGACCTTTGCAAGCTTTGCCTCATCGAATTTCAGCCGCTTCACGAGTGGGTCCGCGACGCCTTCGTGCTCCGCGTCGGCGAGGTCTGCCCGGTTGGCCTCCACAATCTCCGCCCGGTGCTGCCACAGACGCTGCGCGATCCGCTCCAAGGCGTCGTTCTTGGAAGCCGTGGGAAGACCCGCCATGCGCCGCGCCGCGTTCCGCGCCTGGGATGCGCGCTCCCTCAATGAGTTGGTGGACGTGTCGTTGATACTCGCCATTGTGTTGACGATAGCCAAAAACGGCCCGCCCCATCAAGCGAGCAGCTTGAAGGCAAGGATGCGCAGCGATATAGTGGCCCCACGAAGGAGCGCATATGCCCACCACAAGTGACATTGGACTCATCGGCCTTGCCGTCATGGGCCAGAACCTCGTTCTCAACATGAACGATCGCGGATACACAGTATCGGTCTACAATCGTACCACCTCCAAAATGGAGGACTTCATTGCCGGTCCCGCCGCCGGCCGCAATACCATCCACGGTTACGCCGAGCTTGCCGAGCTCGTAGCGTCTCTCAAGAAACCCCGGCGGATCATGCTTATGGTCAAGGCGGGCCCGGTGGTCGACACCTTCATCGAGACGCTGCTCCCACACCTCGACCGGGGTGACATTCTCATTGACGGCGGAAACTCCCACTTTCCCGACACGACGCGTCGCATGGAGGAGCTCGCCGAGAAGGGCATTCTCTACCTGGGCACCGGAGTCTCCGGCGGCGAGGAGGGAGCACGCACCGGCCCCTCCCTCATGCCCGGCGGCAATCCCGAGGCGTGGCCGCACATGAAGGAGATCCTCCAGTCTATTGCAGCGCGAACTCCCGACGGCGATCCCTGCTGCGATTGGGTCGGCGAGAAGGGTGCCGGGCACTACGTAAAAATGGTCCACAACGGCATTGAGTACGGCGATATGCAGCTCATTGGGGAGGCCTACTACCTCATGCACGTCGCCCTCGGCATGAGCCACGATGAAATGCACGACACCTTTACTGCCTGGAACGAGACGGAGCTCGACAGCTTTCTCATTGAGATAACCCGGGACATCATGGCCTACCGGGACGAGGACGGCACGCCCCTCGTCGAAAACATCCTTGACGCCGCGGGGCAGAAGGGGACCGGCAAGTGGACGGCGATTAATGCGCTGGACCTCGGGGTCCCGGTCACCCTCATTGCCGAGGCGGTCTTTGCCCGCGCCCTCTCCGCGCATAAGGAGGACCGCGCCGAGGCGGCGAAGGTCCTGACCGGTCCGGAACGACGCTTCACCGGGGACAGAGCGGAGTTTGTGGAGGACATCCGGAAGGCGCTATTGGCCAGCAAGATAATCTCCTACACCCAGGGTTTCATGCAGATGCAGGAATCAACGGAAGAGTACGGGTGGACGCTGCAGTACGGAAGTATTGCCAACATGTGGAGGGGAGGCTGCATTATTCGCAGCGCCTTCCTCGGCGACATTAAGAAGGCCTACGACCGAACGCCCGGTCTGAAGAGCCTCCTTCTCGATGACTTCTTTCACCAATTGATCGATACCTGTCAGCCCGCCTGGCGCCGCGTGGTGGCGCGGTCCGCTGAGATGGGCATTCCCGTCCCCGCCTTCTCGACCGCCCTCGCCTTCTACGACGCCTACCGAAGCGAGCGCCTGCCGGCCAATCTCATTCAGGCGCAGCGCGACTACTTTGGCGCACACACCTACGAGCGCGTCGACAAGCCGCGGGGCGAGTTCTTCCACACGAATTGGACCGGCCGCGGCGGCGACGTGAGCTCAACGACCTACAACGCGTGACCGCGGTGGTGGGGAGGGCTCTCCCCGCCGAGAGGGCGCACCGACGCCGTCCCTGTCACCGGCCCGCGTGGAGTGCTTCATCCTCCGCGAGTTGGCCGTGCGCCCAACGGAGCAGCTCCGCGGTCTTGTCCCACCCGAGGCAGGCGTCGGTAATGGAGACCCCATAGTCGAGGTCTCCCGGTTGCTCGGGAATGGCCTGACGTCCGGCGTGGATATTGCTCTCCAGCATGAAGCCCACAATGCTTCGCCGGCCCATGAGGCGTTGGGAGATCACCGACTCGAGGACCGTCGGCTGTCGGGTGTGATCCTTCCGGCTGTTGCCGTGGCTGCAATCGATCAGGAGCCGCGCATCGATCCCCGCCTCTTCGAGCTTGGTCACGGCGGCCTTTACGTTGTGCGGCTCGTAGTTCGGCGCGTCACGACCGCCACGCAGGATAACGTGAGAGGTGGTGTTGCCTGCCGTGGTCAGAATGCAGGTACGTCCATCTTGGTCGATACCGATGAAACTGTGGGGATGCCGCGATGAGGCGAGGGCGTTCACGGCGGCATCCACGCCGCCGTCGGTACCATTCTTGAAACCTACGGGCATTGAAAGACCGCTGGCCATCTCCCGGTGCGTCTGTGACTCCGTCGTACGCGCCCCGATAGACGCCCAGGTAACCAGGTCGTCAATGTACTGCGGGACAATCGGGTCCAGCATTTCCGACCCGGCCGGGACTCCCAACGCAGTTAAGTCGAGGAGGAGTTGTCGCGCCCGGTGCAAGCCCTCTTTGATGTCGTAGGTGCCGTTGAGGTGCGGGTCCAAGATGAGGCCACGCCATCCCAGCCGCGTTCGCGGCTTCTCGAAGTAGACGCGCATGACAATGTACAGCCGGTCGGACAGCTCCTCGCGGAGCTTCGCCAGCCGCTCAGCGTATTCTCTCGCCGCGTCGGGGTCGTGAATGGAGCAGGGCCCGACAATGGCGAGCATCCGAGGATCCTCTCCCGCAATGATGCCTTCAATCGCCGCCCGACTGTCGAGGACCGTGGTCGCCGACGCCTCGGTGAGGGGAAAACTCTCCTTCAAGACACGAGGTGGCACCAAAGCCTGGAGGTCTACAATGCGGAGGTCGCTGGTTCCGGCCACTACGTTCGCCTTCGATTCCGAGTTCATGGCGCCACTGTAGCGGAAAAGCGGCGCAGCTGTCACGGCCGCGGGATCGGTCACTGCCGGCCGTGTTTACACCCCCGGCCGGCTGTGGTACCCATACTCCACCATGAAAGAGCTACGTGTACGAGACGTCCTCGGTATGACGCCGGAGGAACAGACCATTGCGCTCGAGGGCTGGGTCCGGACGAAGCGCGACTCCAAAAACGTGACCTTCTTTGAGCTAAACGACGGCTCCTGCCTTGGCAGCATTCAGGTCATCTTTGATCGAGCCGGCACGGGGGATGGTGCGGACGCGCCGGAGGGGGCGCCGGCCTCAGACGGCGCGAGCCTGCTCTCCACCCTCGAC
>CAYPTH010000014.1:10269-43031 GCA_964413635.1 uncultured Spirochaetaceae bacterium | reverse complement strand
CCCTGAACAATCCGCGCATATTCGTCAATCTCCCTTGCAAACGCGCCGAACCTCTTATATAGTGGCACTATTCGAAAAACGAGGGCGTTCTAACTCCAGATGTGGGGTTACCGATCGCGCAACCGGATCAGATAACAGGATCGAGTCATGAGATGTCCGCGTTGCAAGAGTCTGGAAGACCGGGTCATTGAATCGCGCTCCCTGGCAAGCGGGGCCAGCATCCGCCGCCGGCGTGAGTGCCTGGACTGCGGCTACCGCTTTACCTCCTACGAACGGATCGAAGAGAAACCGCTCATGGTGATTAAGAAGAGCGACAATCGGCGTGAACCCTTCGATCACGACAAATTGGAACGGAGCATCCAGCTCGCCGCGCGCAAGCGCGCCGTCTCTCAGAGCGTAATTGAAGAGATGCTGAACGAGATAGAGGAAAACGCGCTCATGCTGGGGCGGGAATCACACGAGGTGCACTCCTATCAACTGGGTAAGATGATCCTCGACAAGCTGTACGACCTGGACCGAGTCGCCTACATCAGGTTCGCGTCGGTCTATCGCAACTTCGAGAACGTGGAAGAGTTCATTCGGGAGATAGAAACGCTATCTGACCTGAAAGAGCAACACGCGAGTATCGACCCGAGCAAAGACGACCAATCGCAATAGCGTGGGGACCCAGGGCCTGAGGAGGGGCAGGATGAACGAACGGCAGCTCGACTGGCAGCAGATTCTCGGAGAGGAGGTCGCACCGCCTCCGGTCGTAAACAGCGTCGTCAAGCGTGACGGTCGCATTGAGCCCTACAAGCGAGGGAAGATCTGGGACGCCGTTGCCAAGGCCTTCGAGGCAACGGGAATCACCCGAGGCGCCGAGGTCCCCGCACGCGTCTCGGCAATCGTGAAGCGTGCGGAAGAGCGTCTCCGCGAGGTCATGGCGCTGCGCCATCCCAATTCCGCCCCGGCAATCGAAGAGATCCAAGACATCGTCGAAGACGCCCTCATTGCGGAAGGAGAAGGTCCGGTCGCGAAAGCCTACATCATCTACCGCGCTCGACACGAGGCCATGCGCGACACGCGCAAGCTCATGCTCGACATCAACTCGACCATGGACGGCTATCTCTCCCAGTCCGACTGGCGGGTGAATGAGAATGCAAATGTCAACTTCTCCCTCGGTGGCCTCATCCTCCACAACTCCGGCACCATTACCGCCAACTACTGGCTCAAGAACATCTATCCGGCGGAGGTTGCCCAAGCGCACCAGCGCGCGGATTTGCACATCCACGACCTATCCATGTTCTCAGGCTACTGCGCCGGATGGAGCCTGCGCCAGCTGATCGCGGAGGGGCTCGGCGGCGTGCCCGACAAGATCACCTCGAAGCCCGCGAAGCATCTCAACACCCTGATCCAACAAATCGTCAACTTTCTCGGCGTCATGCAAAACGAGTGGGCCGGCGCTCAAGCCTTCTCGAGCTTTGACACCTACCTCGCGCCGTTCGTGAAGGTGGATGCGCTCAATTTCGACGAGGTTCGGCAGTGCCTCCAGAGCTTCATCTTCGGGGTGAATACACCGTCCCGGTGGGGCAGCCAGGCGCCCTTCACCAACATCACCTTGGACTGGACCGTGCCCGGAGACCTCAAGGACCGGCCGGCCCTGGTCGGCAGCGAGGAGATGGATTTCACCTACGGAGAGTGCCAAGAGGAGATGGATCTGATCAATCGCGCCTTCATTGAGCTCATGATCGAGGGCGATGCCGACGGCCGTGGCTTTCAGTATCCGATCCCGACCTACAACGTGACTCCCCAGTTCAACTGGGAGAGCGAGAACGCCAAGCTGCTCTTTGAGATGACCGCAAAGTACGGCACGCCCTACTTCCAGAACTTCATCAACAGCGAGCTCGACCCAGGAGATGTCCGCTCCATGTGTTGCCGCCTGCAGCTGGATAAGCGCGAGCTCCGCAAGCGCGGTGGTGGACTCTTCGGTTCAGACGAGTTCACCGGCAGCATTGGAGTCGTGACCATCAACCTGCCGCGCATCGGCTACCTGGCGAAGAGCCGGGACGACTTCTACGTCCGGTTGAACCACCTCATGGACCTGGCGGCGCAGTCACTCAAGATCAAGCGGAAGGTGGTCTCCCGTCTCATGGACGCGGGCCTCTTCCCCTACACCCGGCGTTACCTCCAACATCTCGACAACCACTTCTCCACCATCGGTCTCGTGGGTATGACCGAGATGCTGCAGAACTTCATGGGAGTGACGATTGCGGATGAAGAGGGAAAGGCCTTCGCGGAAGAGGTCCTCGGCCACATGCGCGAGCGCCTCGGCGACTACCAAGAGAAGACCGGCGACCTCTACAATCTCGAGGCGACACCGGCGGAGAGCACATCCTATCGTCTGGCAAAGCACGACACGGAGCGCTACGAGGACATCATCACCTCCGGCGAGGCCGAACCCTTCTACACCAACTCGTCTCAGCTCCCCGTAGACTTCACCGAGGATGTCTTCGACGCTTTGGACCATCAGGACGATCTGCAGACCAAGTACACCGGAGGTACCGTCTTCCACGCCTTCCTCGGAGAGGCAATCACGGAGTGGGAGGCGTGCCGCAATCTGGTTCGCACCATTGCGAGCAACTATCGGCTCCCCTACTTCACAATCAGCCCCACCTTTTCCGTATGTCCGGTTCACGGGTATCTGGCGGGGGAGCATTTCACGTGCCCGAAGTGCGAGGCGGAGAAGCGCGCCGCGATCGAGGCTCGCATTCGAGAGCTTGAAGCGGAACGAACAGCGGCCCAAACGGCCGACGGCTAATAAGCTGGGAGGAGTCGAAAAGATGAGAAGCGTTCACGAGATCGACAAGGAGCTCGCCGAGCTCCGAGAGCAACTGGCAACGGTGAGTGGGACCGAAACCGAGATCTACACTCGGATTGTCGGCTACTACCGAAGCTTGAAGAACTGGAACAGGGGCAAGCGCGAGGAGTACGACCTCCGGCAGACCTTCAACGTGGGAGAGCAGATGCGCAGCGCTCCGAGTCAGACCGCTGTGTCCCACGCCACCCCGGTGAGTCTACCGCGCTCCGCGGCCGGCGTTGCCGCTCCGACGGCAACCGCGACAGCGACCGCCACGGCTGCCACAGCCGCGCGCGCGCCGATAGCCGAGACGACCGGCGTCACGTATTGCTACTTCTACCGCGTCGGCTGCGGGGGGTGTGGACCGGTGCGGCAGAAGCTCGACGAGCTTGGTTTAACCGGCAGCGCCTACGACGTGGACACCGAGGAGGGATTCGCCATGGCGTCACACCATGAGATCATGGCAACCCCGACGGTCATATTCTACGGAGTCGACGGCGAGTCGCTCGGCCGCGCCACGTCCGTTCACGAGATAGACGCCTTCGTTTCCTTATAGATGGCACTGGACAAACTCGGCCTCGTGAAAACGAGCCTTGTGGATTACCCCGGCAAGGTTGCTGCAACGCTGTTCACCTACGGGTGCAACCTTCGCTGTCCCTACTGCCACAACGCCAATCTCGTAACCGGCGGCGTTCCGAGCGACTTCCGCCCTCGATCTGAGGTGCTCAGCTTCCTATCGCGGCGCCGAACAGTCCTCGACGGCGTCGCCGTTACCGGCGGGGAGCCGCTCCTCCATGCCGATCTGGGCGAGCTCATTGCCGAGATCCGCAATCTCGGTCTCATGGTGAAGGTCGATACAAACGGCCTGATCCCGGAGCGTCTGGAAGGCCTGGATGCGGACTACGTTGCAATGGATATCAAGTTGGCTCCGGAGCGCTATCCGGAGCTCGCCGGCCCCGGAACTGCAGGGCGCGAGTCGCCGCGCTCAGCCGGAGAGCGCCTTGGCGCCTCGCTGGCGGCTCTCCGGGAACACGCCCGAACCGGGCGGTGGAGCTACGAGCTACGCACGACCGTCGTACCAGGATTGGTGACGCAGATGGATATCGAGGCAATTGCCACGCTCCTCACGCCGGGGGAGCGGATCGTTCTTGCCCCCTTCCGCGGCGGCCAGACGCTGCGCCCTGAATACGCGGACACGGCACCGCCGGCTCCGGCGCTTCTGCAGCAATTTGCCGAGACGCTCCGAGAATCTGGTGCCAAGGTGATTGTACGGGAAGCTTAGTGGCGGAGGGATTTGAACCCCCGACCTAGCGGATATGAGCCGCTTGCTCTACCGACTGAGCTACGCCACCGTGTCGATATTGGACCGTACCATAGCAAGGCCGCACTCACCGTGTCAACGGCGCTTCAACTCCTGCGCCCGGAAGGTGTCCAGTTGCTCTCGTGCGGCGGTGGCGGCGGGGGCGTTACACCATGTTGTGCTTTCGCGCATCCTGCAGTAACTGTTTGTGCCAGAAGTTCTGCTTGAAGAAGCGGCTCCGGTCCTGTGGGGAGTCCATTCGCGCCATGCGTTCCTGCGCCGCTTTGACGGCCTTACCGAGCATCGTCACGGGATTGTCCGGCAGCTCGCCCGTTGCGCGCGGCAGGATCTTGCTGTACCAGAAGCAGTACAGCCCTGCGTAGGGGTCGAAGCTCCGGCGCGCCTGTCCTCGAGTCAGATTGCGAAGGGTTGGAATGCCCGGATCCGCGGTGTCGTAGCAGCCAATCAGGAAGGCGTGGAACGCCGCAATCAGACTCTCCAACACACCGCCCCCCTCCCCGGAGCCGCCGCGTCCCGGCACCAGTTGTTCCTCCAGCGAGGAAAATCCGGTACTCCAATCAAAGCGCTCGGGCACAATGAAGCGCCGCGCGAGTGAAAGCTCCGAGGCCCTCTCGATTGCCTGCAGGGCATCGCTGGGCTCGTCTGCCAACCACTGTGTCTCCGCCAAGAAGAGAAGAGACTCAGGCGTGGGATCAATGGCTTCGAGGCGTCGCCGCGCCGGCTCGGTATCTCCGAGATACGCCGCCGAGCGGGCCTGCCACGCCTCGAATACCGAGAAAGCTTCACGGTGTCCGAGGCGGCGCGCTTCGGTAAGAGCGTGCTGGAACCGCCGCTCCGCCTCCTCGTATGAGCCAAGCTCGAAAAGCAAGCGACCCTTGAGCAATACGGCAAATAGGTAGGTCTCACGCTGCCCCTCATCCGCCAGCTCGTGAAGCAGCCGGGACACGCTCTCATCGGCACGCGTGAAATTCCCGTAGACGAATGAAGCGACGGCATCCACGACGGCGCGGTGCAGCTCGGCTCGCACGCCGTCCCCGCTGGACGGCCCAATGCGACCGCGATTGAGCTGTTCCAGCGCTTCGAGAACCGCGCCACGACCCAGGAGAAAACGAGAGTACTCCACGTTGGAGATCGCAATACCGAGATCATCTTGAGTCGACTGATACGCAACGACGCTGCGCTTGATTGCCGTAACGCTGCGCTCTACGGCCCCCTGGGCGTGCGAGTAAAGCGCCGATGCGCGATAGAGCTCCCCATCGGTCCAGCTCTCGTGGGTCGGCCCGGGCAGCTCCTGAAATGCCTGCGCTGCCGCGGCGGGGTCGTGGCCGGCCAAGGCCAAGCGGAGACGCCACGTCGCGAGCATGGCACCGTGGCGGTTCGGCTCACGAACTCTACTCGGCACGGCCTTGAGACGCGCCGTTTCGGCGGAGAGGAGATCGGCGCAGGCGCCCAAGTTCGAGCGATACAAGAGGTGCTCGAAGAGTCTCGAAGCGGTCCGGCGCCGTTCGCTCTCCCCGAGCTCGGCTTCAATGAGGCGATAGACTCCACGGTCGATTGTCCGCATTCCGCTGCGATACAGCATTGACAATCGCTCCGCGGCGCTGCGTCGCACAGCCGCAAAGCGACCGGATGCCTCCTTGGAGAAGACGGTTGGATCGAGGCGGCGGTGGAGCCGGCAACTGCGGACGTCCGTAAGAAATCCGTCGACCACGAGATCGTGGAGCCTCGCCTGGGAATACATCTCGTCGTATCCAAGATCTGCCGCCGCCATGGTAATCAGCCCGACATTGCCGAGCCCCTGAAGCACATCGCAGAGGAACAAGAGATCTCGCGCCGCTTCCGGCATTCGCTCGACGAAGCGCATGGACTCGGCATTGAGCGCGCGCTTTCGCCCGGCGCCGTGGCTCCGCGCCCCGGTCTCGCGATTCTCGGACTCGCCGGTACCCCTGTCCACCCCTTCGTGTGGCTCAACGCCCTCATCGAGCTCCAGATTCTTGAGGTGGTGGTGCACGGTGAGCGGATCACCCTGACACTTTCGAGCAGATAGGGCGACGCGGAAGCGGCGGGTCGCAGATTCGGACAGGTTCCGCCGCGCCGCCTCGGCAATCTCCATTGGCTCGAGCGGCGGCAAATCGGCGCTTCGCGCTTCGAAGGAAGCGAATGGAGAGCTCCCGTCGGAAGCCGGCGACACCGTCGCGATCAGAAACGTAGCGTGAGGCTCTCCGTCCCACAAGAGGTCCTCAATGAAGGTGCGTGCCGTCGTCGGGAGTGCATCAGCTTCGCTTACCACCAGAACCGGCGGAAGTCCCCGTTCTCGGAGGTCCCGCAGCCGGGCGTTCCAGTACAGTTTGTATGCAGAAGCGAAGCCGGCGGGAACTCGATCCTCGGCGTCATCGGTGGCGCTTGAGTTTACCTGTGCATCAATGTAACCACGGGTCCGCTCCCAGACCTCGGACTCCGCGGCGGTGAGAAGGGACGGTACGCGCGGAAGAAAGCCCTCATCAACTTCGGTCGCGAAGGAGTAGCGCCAACTCCGTTCCGGTACCTGAGTCCCGACCCGCAGCCAGTCCCGGGCGCCGCCGAACAGGCGCTCGAGGGCGGCCTCCACGACAAAGAGATCGGAAGGCGGATACAACCCGGACAGGAGCAGGGTGCTTTCCGAGCTGTCACCCCACAGCCAGGGATCCATGAGGTCGAGGACACGCTCCACCGCGGGGGCGTGCGCTGCAATCTCCCGTGCACCCAGGGCACTCGATGGTCCACTCTCGCGCCCCCCAATGAGCTTCGCCAGGTAGGGGCCAGGCTCAATTGAGATGTGCGGAGCAAGGGTGGTCACTACGGGATCGGTCAGCCAGACCACTTCGTCGGCCGGAGCGCCACGTACGAGCGCCTGAAGCCGCCGAAAGGCCACACCCGACCGCTCCTGTCCGCGATCAACGACGGCGCCATATCCGGCCAACTCACTCTGGTAGCGTTGGAACACGGCGAGCAGCCGAACCACGGCGTCGCCCATGGCCCGCGGAGCGCCCTCTCCGGCCGGATCCGCCGCGTAGAGACGCGCCCCCTGCTCCCCGGCAACAAACTCCGCTTCAGCTCCAGTCATGACGCCGTGTAGCTCGCCCTCGACCTCCATGAGGAGGTCTGAGCGAAGGCGCGAGAGTTGGCGATAACTACCGATTTCCCACAGAAAGAGGTACATGGTTACATCTTGGGTCTACTGGTTGGAATAATCGTCCTCTTCCGGATCATCGATCTCCGCGAGGCCAATGGAATCCGCCTCACCCCGATACATCTCCCCGTAGATTCGGTCAAAGAGAAGCTCCATGTCGCTGGTTTCAATCTCCAAGAACTGCACCCCGAAGTAGAGGTGCCCGGAATCCTCGAACTTCCTCATGACGCGTCCTTTTGCAGGAATGACGCGGTCGTCGAGTTTGATGCGAAGCTCTACCGGTGCGTAGAGGCGAAGCTCGGGACCGTCGGTGGGATAGCTGAAGAGGAGGCCGGAGCCGCTTATGTTAATGAGCTCGGATGCGCCGTACTCCGACTCTTTTTCGTCCTTCTTGAAGTAGCCGTTCGTTTTCAGTGAGTACACCAGGATTCGGCTGAAGCTCATGACGAAGGAGAGGGCCTCCTCGGAGAAGGCATTCCCTCCCTCTTTGCCGCGAATCAGGTAGAGGTATCCGACCACATACTTGCCGTAGAGCAGCGGACAGTAGAGCTCACCGTGGATTCCCGCTTGCCGCTTTTCCTGTACGAAGTGAGAGATCTCGGTGAGAGAGGTGAAACTCTCTCGCCCCTCCTCTGAGAAGATGGACACCGCCTCATCCTGCGTCAGGATGCGGTGTCGCGCCTCACTGGAGTACTGGGATAGCGCTTCTCCGAGAAAGGGAAGGATCACGATCTTTCCCGAGCGTGACAGAAGGATTTCCGGAAGCACCCGTGGCGTTCGCTCCCGAAACATGACGATCTTGTTTTCAATGGCAAAGCGGGAGGCGCGTTCCCGAAAGGACTTGAGGAGCTTGGTAATTTGGGTAGCGTCGAATCCCGGCTCGTACTCAGGCGGTTCCGCCGGGTCGTAGGAGGCGGATGCAGGATAGTCGAGCTGTACGTCGTAACCCTCGACCACGAGTGACACACGAATGCCTTCCGGCGCCATGATCCGTTCGAAGTCGCGTGAGAGATCTCGGTACAGCCGCTCCGGTGTCGCCAAGACAATGCCGTCGGCGCTCAAGCGCTTGACCGTCGACTGAAAGGTCATCACCTGTCCACGGAAGCGGAAAAAGACTGCAACCGGCATGCCCTCCTCCACTTTGACCGGCTCGTCGCCAAGCGTGGAAAGGTTCAGCTCTCGTTCACCGGCTTCGATCAGACGAAAGGCTAAGCGTTGCGTCTCCGCGTGCACCTCAACGGGGAGCTCCCGATCGATCACATGCTTGAATACAAACTCTTTCTCGATGCGACGGATCTCTTTAGCCATGGACCTCTCCACGCAGCATGGTCGTGGTCATGCGATCCCGCCCGGGATTAATACGCGAGTGGAGCTCGTGAGTACTCTGTGGGCTCAAATCGTTCGATCTCCTCATTATCTTCATCGGACAATCGACCAAATTGCACAAGAAGATCCGTGACATACCACCGAGACGGCTCCTCCGCCGCCTGCAGGCGGCTCAAATGAAGCTCTCCGTCGGCTGTCGCGCCGTTGCGGCGAAAGACTACCGGACACCACGCCGTGTCGTCTCCGTCGAAGCGGAGCTCTCCAATACGATACTCCTCCGGCGCCGGCGCACGCCCGAGGTTGAAGCCGATCCAGTCGAGGAGCTCTTCCCGCCCTTGTCGGCTCACCTCTTCCGACAGCTTCTCCGCCACCTCGTCTTCCATTGTAGCCGATGAAAACGCCTCGAGGACGGCCACGAGGAATCGGTCGGCGACCTCGACAACGGTGCGGGTCTGCGAAGCCGCGGCGTAGCGGTTCTGAAGCGGGCCGATAACCACGTCCCGCGGGATGGCGTGTACAATGTCGCCGCCCGGCACGACGAAGGGCGACGCGTCCGGGTCTTCGGCAATTCTGCTTGGCCCCTCACCGTCGGTGTTCTCGGAATCCCCACCACGGGCGCGTTCCGCACCCTCCTCGAGATCGAGCTCGATCCGTCGCCGCGGACGGCCGTTGTCCTCCGCGCCGGTGTCGGCGCCGGCCTCGCTGCTCGACCCGGCACCGCCGGCGTCCCCCTTGCCGTCATCCGTGCAGGCGGTGCAGAGTAGCAGTATACCCAGACCGACCAGGAGCACGCTCCGCATGAACACTCGTGATACGATCATATTTCATCTCGACCGCGACTATCGGAAGCCGGTACGGGACCCTGTTTGGTCAAATATCTACCTCTCCGAAGAGCTTCTCAAGGTGATCGATTCGGCGCCCTTTCGTCAACTGTCGCGAATCAAGCAGCTCGGACCGGCCTTTCTGGTGTATCCCGGCGCCACTCACACCAGGCTCAACCATAGTCTGGGGGTTTTCCACCTGTCGAAGCGCATGATACGCACGCTCCTCGGCTTCCCGAGCTTCGACGTCATGACCCTCGAGGGGGTGAAGTCCTTCCTCTGCGCGGCGCTCCTTCACGATCTCGGACACTTTCCATACACCCACAGCTTTAAGGAGCTACCGCTGAAGGATCACGAGGTTCTTACCGCCGAGATCGTTCAGAGCGAGCCCCTCGCCTCGATCTTACAGAACGATGTTGGTGTCGACCCGCGCCGTGTTGCGGCCATTGTCGACGAGGCCATGGATCCGGACGGGGACGAAGAGGTGCTCTTCTTCCGCCGCATCCTCTCAGGAACCCTCGACCCGGACAAGCTCGACTACCTCAACCGGGACGCCTACTTCTGCGGAGTGCCGTACGGACTGCAGGACATCGATTTCATCCTCAGCCGCCTTCGGCCGAGCGCGGAAAACGGCATCGCCCTCGAACACACCGGCGTGTCCGCCGTGGAAAACCTGCTCTTCTCCAAATATCTCATGTACCGGGCAGTCTACTGGCACCGCACCGTTCGAGTGGCAACGGCCATGATCAAGAAGGCGGTCCACTTTGCCCTCAACGAGGGCGCAGTTGGCCCGGAAGACTTCTACGGCCTTGACGACGAGCTGTTCTATCTTCGTTTCGGGAGCAAGGAACAGCTTCCCGGTTACGAGCTCATCCACCGTGTCTACAATCGGCAGCTCTACCACCCGGTGTGGGAGCGGCCCTACCGTCCCGAGGACGCACTGCATGCGGCAGCCGCGGATCTGGAGCTGCGCGGACGTCTCGAGGCCGCGGTCGCCCGACGACTCTCGAATACGCTCGCCCGCAAGCTTAGCCCTGAGGACATTATCGTAGACGTACCGGAGAAGATTTCCTTCGAGGCGGCATTTCCGGTGGTGACTGAGGAGGGCCTCGTATCCTACCCTGATTCCGGAACGGTATTCACACCGAACGTGGTAAAGGACTTCACGCGGACGCTCCGACGGATGCGGCTCATTGTCAATCCGGCCATTGCGGACCGAGTCGGTGACGCAGACGAGCTCATGGCCACGGCATACGCGGATCTCACAATTGATACGTCGTGGTGATTGTATTAGATTGGGGTGTCCCGCAATCCACCAGGAGAACTTGATGAAGTATTCCAAGTTGATGAAAGAGCGTATCCGCAGAACCGGGATTCTCTTCCGCGAGCTCGGATACGAAGTCATTGACGGTGAAGTGCTGGAAGATACGTATACCGCTGGATTCGAAGGCACCGACGGCTTCCAAGGAGGCCTCTTCATTGACCGTGACAGCAAGTTTCTCGAGCTTGCCTTCACCTTTTCCTTTGGCCCTCAGCTCGCCGGCTATCTCCAAGACCGCATGGAGGATATGCTCCAAATCTGCTATGAGTTCGGTGTCTATGTGAATCTCGAGGTTGGCGACGCCGATGTCACCTTCTCCGTCTTTTCGAAGATCTACTACGCCGGTCTCAACTATTTCTCCCTGAAGGAAACGATCAAAGACTTCCGTGAAGCAGTGGATGCAATCCAGGACCTCCTGGACGTGACTCACGAGCTCGACCGGGGAACTGCAGATGGAGATTCATAACCTCCTCGAGGATGAGGTCTACCGTAGCGTCAACGAAATCTGCGACGAGGATGAGCAAACCGGAGCACGGGGCTACTGCACGTCGAGGTTGTGCCGTTTGGACGCAATCTGCTACGTCCTGAACCGTGTTCCCCCGCGATACGTCAGCTCGGGTCGAGGGGCCGCTTACGTGGAGCGGAACTTCAGTGTCGATCAGCAGCTCTCCGTAGACATCGTCACCCTGGCCCACGAGGCGCTGCACCGCGTCACCTCGGTGCAACGCTCCTATTACCATGATGACCAGCCCGAGCTTGATGAGCCCGAGGCCGGTCGCGCCTATTTCAACTTTCCCACCATAAAGGGCCGGCTCTTCAACGCCGTCAACTTTGAGCCCATCACCGGCGTCGACGTATACCTGCTCAGAGACTCCGCGCCGGTAGCCATGTTTGACTCCCGGTGGCAGAACCCCTACCCCTTGGTGGCCAGCACCTACGGCACGTACATGTTCTGGCCGAAACCCGTCGCCGCGGAAAACCCGAAGGAGGAGCGGATCTTTGCTCTAGAGCTCTTTGCCGAGTGTGACGGCTTCGAGCCGTTTCGCCACTTCTTTTCCATTCAGCTCCGCGCATCGCAACACGTCGAGCGGGGGCTCAAGCAAAGCGGTGAGTACAACCTCACAGACCTCTACATGCTGCCCAAGTAGCGCGGGGCAGGCGCCCGGCGCGGTCTACTGATAGTTCTCCGAGTGAATCTGAACGTCCTGTACGCGGCCCGGCGCCTCCGTTTCCACGAAATCCAACACGCGGTTCATGACCTTTTCCCCGTGGGTGCGTGAATTGGTGACGACGGCCGCGCCGAGTTGGGCGAAGGTGAGGCTGTTGTGCAGATCCACCTCAGCCGCGGAAATGCGGAAGCGGCGAATCAGTTTGTCCTTCAGGCTCTTCACGATCCGGCGCTTCTCCTTGATGGATGTGACACCGGGCAGCTCCAAAACGAGCTGAATCATTGAGACAATCATATGGCGTGTGACTGAACGGTCTATTCTTCGTCGCGGAGAAAGTCGCCGACATCGTCCATCTTCAACTCGGAGATGGCTCCATCCTGCTCATTTCCCACACGATCCTTGAGCGGAAGGTAAACCTGATTGTAGAGTTCCGCAAGGCGGTAGACCTCGTCGTTTCGATACCGACGGGGAATCTTGATCTCCAGGTTGTACCCCGCCTCGTCCATGCCGCGACGCATGATGTGAATCGGATCGCTTACCGTCATGGCAAAGTGCGGACTGTAGAACAACAGGAGCGCCCCAACGAGAACAACAATGATGATGAAATGAATGATATTCTGCTGCGCCTGTTGCGCGTTGAGAGCTCGGAGGTCAAAGAAGACGCCGATTTGCCCGCTCTCGACGTAGCCGTAGTCAGCGGACCCGAAATGGGTATCGATGTAGTCGGCCTCGTGCCGGCTGTAGAGCGTTTCACCGCCCTCCTCGATCTTGAGAATCGTCGGTTCCGCATTGGCGAAGGACCGCAGTAGCTCCCGGTTCCCCTCCGCGGTCAGGTCCTCGGTGCGAACAAACTCGACGGCACGATCGGTCTGAGCCTGGAACCGACCTTCGAGACTCGGCATATCGATGGCTGCCGATAGGAAGGCGAAGGCCACCAAGACACCCACAATGATCGTTGTTGAGAGCGTGGCAAGACGCGCGACGTGACGCTGCGCCATGACGGAGTCGGTGTGCTTGATGCGACGAAAGATCTTCAGCACGCGCAGGAGTCGGAGGATGCGAGCAATGCGAATGGCCTTGACCACCTTCAGCACGTTCACCATGCCACCGAACCCGGCGACGGAGACTCCACCGGCGGCAATTGCCAGAACGGCCGGCCCGGAGTTGAGAAGGAGAAGCGGTACTGCGGCAATGAAGTCGACCCAGCCGCGCTCAAAGAAGAAGTACTGCGTCCCGCGACGATTCAGCACCGCGAAGTAGATTCGGACCAAGAATTCAATGGTAAAGAAGACATCGAACCCGAACCCAATAAAGATGAGGAGCCGTCGCGTCGACCATGTCCAGTTGTACAGCGAGGCAAGATCCTGGAGAAAGGTTTGTACGAGAACCAGGACAATCGCGATGATGACGATGTTCTCGAGGAGCGCGACGATTTTTGATCTCATGGTACCCTCTTCTTGTCCCTGCATGTTGCCCTACCACCTGTTCTCAGCGGCAACACTATACAGCTCATCGAGCATTTTTACATCAAAGCCGTAGAACTTGTAGTTCCTCCGAGCAATGCTAAGCCAACTCTTATCGGGCGTATCCGCACCGCGGTCGACCCGAACTTGGGGGCGGTAGTTCTTTCCGCGAGCAGCGAATATTGCGGCAAGCCGCGCGCTGGCCTCCACGAAGCGGTTCTCCGTGAAGGAGATGTTCGCGTGTATCGCACTTTTCAACACCGGATCGGGGAGCAAGGGAAGCTGCTTCTGCATGGTCGCGAAGGCGCGATCAGCGTACTGTGCCGGAATGATTCCGGCCACGTTTCGCTTCTGCCCCGCGCCATTCGAGGAGCTCGACAGGATGACCGCCGGCTTCGCAATCATGCTCACCTGGATGAGGTTCTTTACCTCTTCTTTGCTCATCTTGAGGCGCTGCACCTTCGTGAGCTCGAAATGCACGTATGACCGACGGCTATAGGCGGCATCCACGTATTTGTCGGCCAGATCGTAGTAGAGTGCAGTGGAGGGCCCGGTCAAGGCGCGCCGGCCGTCCGGGCGCTTTAGGAGCTGCAGGAGGAGTTGAAACAACTGTTCGCGAATCTTGTCGCCGCCGGCACTCTGCTGACGGAGGAACTGTACGAATGAGAAACTCACCCGTTCCTTGAGAACTTGTTCGAGCTGCGGGACCAGAGTGCCGTCGATCTGCCGATAGAGAGACTGGAGAAGGATGGATTGAATCTGACTCCAGCTCTT
The DNA here is from genome assembly GCA_964413635.1 of uncultured Spirochaetaceae bacterium. Classification (GTDB taxonomy): domain Bacteria; phylum Spirochaetota; class Spirochaetia; order DSM-27196; family PWMO01; genus CAYFQV01. The sequence goes on along the minus strand of CAYPTH010000014.1, from coordinate 28,831 downwards.
GCCGGGGAAGAAGGAGGGATGAGTCAGCGTCGGGGCCAGCTGACCGGCATTGAGGTTGAGAAATTGCATGATCTGCTCCTCCTTCTGGAGGGGCGTAAACTCCGCCATCGCCGGATTCTGCAGGAGGCGATTCACGAAGGCTTGTGCTTTTTCTGCTTCACCTGCCATCTTAGTTGATTGTCGGTCCTTGACTTGAGATTCATGAATCGTCGGAAAGCCAATCATACATCACAGATGATAGCCCCAACAAGCGCCGGACGCACCAGGAGGACCTTCCTCTCGAGCCTATTCCTTGCCCTCGCGTTGAGCGTCGCTCCCGTGGCGGCTGCGGATGACGAGGGCGGTCCGCCGGAAGCGGCAGAGGACGCCGCGCCCCCGGAATCCGTGGTCCCTGAAGAAGACCCCGACGAGCTCTTCGACCTCCAAATCGGAGATGCCGAAGCGGATGTGTTTGTTACCGGCCGGTGGGAGACAGTCCTCGCCGGGGCAACCGGGCTCGCCATACTCTCCGAGCCCGTGGACGGCTCGCGACTCGCGTTCCCCTACACCTTTCCAGGCCTCGATCCGGCGCCGCTGGTGAACACAGTTGACCTTACGATCTCGATCTGGCTCTTCGACCACTACTATGTCGAGGCGACGGTCATTGACGAGCTCGAGCTCGGGACGCTGGTCTTCGGATACGAGGGCGAGACCGATGCCTTCCTGCGAAGCGTGCGCATCGGCACCGACACCTTTTCCATGTCACCCTACCCCTACCTCTCGGTGACCGCCGGGGAGGAGCCCGCCATTGGGGCCTATTTGCGAATGCAGAATGAGGTGAGTACGCAGGAGCTCCTGCTACAGTACCAGTCCGCTGAGACGGTGCGGGACGTCTACGCCGGCAAGAATCTCTTGAGCGAGAGCATCCTGGATCCGGCGTCCTACATACGGGGCCAATACTTCGTGCTTCCCGACCGAGACGTGGAGAATTTGCAAGTCTATCTGGAGGATCCTGATGGGAGCGTTACGGCCTCGGACGGGCGCAGCTATCGGGAGGCGGACCTGAGCGCAGACCTTCGCGCCTCCGCACAGGAGGGCACAGTTCGCCTCCTCGAGCCCGCGCAGCGTCGCGTCATCGTAAGCTACACCAAGGACGGAAGCCGGGTGGGTAGCCCAGGTCTCGGATCCGCGGCCCTCGCGCCGGTCGACGGCGGCGCACTCTCGCCGGAGGGGACACCCATCGACTTCTCGTTCCGGTCGGAGTCGTACCTCGGCATCCCCCTCGACTCCCTCGAAGTAACAGTGGAGGGAAGCGCCGCACTCCTGCTCTACGAGCCGACGGCCTTCTCACCCTTCGAGGCGCAGAACCGCTACGCCGTTCCCGGACAGGCCGGCGACAACGACGGCGAGAATACCGATGATGGCGGCGATAGCGGCGGTGGGGGTGCACCGGCGGGGGAACCGCGCCTGCAGGAGCGAAACTCAGGCGAGCGCAGGCAGCTTCCCGGAATACAGCTCAGCCGGACGGGGGGGACGGTCGTCGTCAATACCGCGGATCGCAGCCGTGCCCTCAACCGCTACCCCTTCGCGACCGTCGATCCCGCCTACAGCGATCTCTACGGCCCGGCCCCAAGCGCTGAGGCGGAGACTACGCCCTTCGTTATTGCGCTCCGGAGCCTCACGGAGGTGAGCTGGATCGCCCTCCCGCAACGCGTCATACCCGGATCAGTCGAGATCACGCGCAACGGAATTCCGGAGTACGGCTACAGCGTTGATCCGTCGACGGGAGCCGTCACCTTCGTCACGCCGATCTCTCCGCTGGACCGCATTGAAGTCCGCTACCGAGTGGAGTCTCCCGGATCAACGGGAGGCGATGCCACGCTGGCCTACGGAAACAAGCTCAATGCCGGCGACAAGCTCACCGTCGAATCCTCCCTCCGTGCTAACGCGCCCCTCCCGTGGAACGGTTTCACAACTGCTGCCGGTGAAAAGCCCGCCTCCACCGCCGGCGCGGTACGCGTCTCCTACTCGGGCGAGGCGCTCTCGCTACAGAGCGATATCTTTACCGAGCTTCGCGTGCCGGATGCCACCGGGCACCTCCGTCTTGCCGGCATGGGATCGGATACGAGCTCAATTTCCATTGCACCGAGCCGCATCCTTCCGGCGGCGCCCCCGGCGGACTCAATTAGCGACTACCCCGGTCTTACCGCGACCTCCCGGGGACGCCTCTTCTATCGGGACTACTACGTCCAAAGCCTCTTCGGGATTCGTAGCCTGAGCGACTATTCCGCAACACTCTCGGAAGAGCAGCGCTTTCCCTACGAGCCTGGCTCCCGTGTCGGTCCCTACCCTGTGGCGGCGCGGAGCGACGGCTTTTCGGGCCCGGTTATGGCACTGGAATTCGCCGTGTCGGACGCCGGCGAGACCGTCTCGGGCGGCCCGGGGTGGGTGGCCGGGCGAATCCAGCTCCCCGAAAGCCGGCAGGACCTCTCAACGGCCGAGGGCCTGCGATTCGAGTGGCGGAGCACCGATTTGAGCGGGGAGGTTTCCGTCTACCTGCAAGTCGGACCGGTGGACGAGGACACCGATGCCGACGGAACCCTCGACGCGGGTAGCGATCCCTTGGATCCACGCTACGCCTTCACCGACGCCGCGCGCGATTTCGTCCTGGAGGCGGGCGCAGTCGAACCGGGAATCGGGCCGGCTGCCGGCGAGGACGCGAACGGAAACGGCGTGGTGGATGCGGCCGGAGAGCTCGTCACACTGCGCCTCGCGGCCTCCAGCGCGGAGGTGCCGGCCGTGTGGAAGGAGGCTGAGCTTACCTTCACCGAGGCGCAGCGCCGTCTCCTTTCCTCGTCTCGTGCCGTTCAAATCGTGCTTGTGAACACCGGCGACACCGAGGCGTCGGGACGCATCTTGGTGGGTGGCATCGAGGTGCAAGGCAACGGCTTTGCGAAAGCCGAAGCCGGCACGGAGCTAGTGGTACGGGAACGGCGCGGAGCGGACGTGGGCGCGGATGCCGAGACCACCGGAAGCGGTGGGCAATCCCTGGAGACCGTACGGTCGCGCTTCGCGGACTCCGGGGGAGTGCCGGAGCGTCTCCTGGATGTGACATGGACGGATGACGGCACCGGTGGGGGAGCAGCCGGCCCGCCGGCTTGGCGACTCAGCAAGAGCGTGGCTCCGGCGCCGGCCGGAAACTACGAAGAGCTCATTGTGTACATAAAGCTCCTCGAACTGTCCGAGGACGCCGACTTCACGGTGCAGGTTTCCGAAGCCTACCCGCCGGGGAACGCGACGGCAGTGGCGGAAACGGGAGCACGCCTGACGGCGACCATACCAAGCGCTGCGCTTGCCGCCGAGACCGGCACGGCCGGCGAGTGGATGGAGATCCGCCTGCCGGTATCGGGCAATGCGCCACTTTTAAACGGTACCGAAGCGGGATCGCTCGCCCGCGAGGAGTGGAGCAGCAATGCCGAGTTGGGTGTACTGTCTATCTCTCAGAGCGGCGCTCAGGAAGGACGAGTACTGATTGATGAAGCGCATTGGCGGGGATCGCGCGCGGGAGGCCGGATTGTCCAGCGGAGCCAACTCTCCTTCCAGCCGGACTGGTCGCTAGATGCGGGAGCGGTGTCACTGATCTCCGGAATCGCACTCGACCAAGCGCTTACCCTTCGCTCCGGCGATGTGCTCGGGGATAATCCCATCGACGGCACCGTGCAGTCGCAGAGCGCGGCGGCGGCGCAACTCCCCGCACTTCACCTCGCGGGCCGCGCCGGCGCAGCTTGGGAACGGGAGCTTTCTTCTCTGCGAGTGGGACACACGGTCCAGATTCCAACGCCGGACTCTCCCGTTCGCCTCGTGAACGAGCTGAACGCGGATGTCGTTGGAGAAAGTCCGGCAACGGCGCACCGTACGGCGGCGCGGGTGCGCGTTTCGCAAACCGAAGTGCTGACGCTCAGCTTCACGGCACAGGAGGGAAAAGACGGGCTTTCGAGATCGTGGAGCGCCGACACCTCGGGACAGGGGCTGATTCCCGGAGCACCCGCGGCGACTCTTCGCTTTACGGAGCGCAACGCCGAGGCCGCGGCGTCGACTACGCCATACCCAGACCGCTGGATCCGCGGCTTCGAGCTCATGGATCCGAGAGCTCGCAGCGGCGCGACAAGCCGGCGCGTCGCGGGAGAGGCCGAGCTTTCCCACCGAGAGAGTATTGTCGGTTTCACCGTCGAAAGCGCCGGAGAACTATTCCATCAGATTTCCGACTCGCAGCGGGACACCGCATCCGTCGGCTTGGGCCTTCCGATCACCCTGCAGCGAGAATCTCCTCTTGCAGTGCGGGTCACCCCCGCCTACCGCCGCAGCCTCGTGCTCGTCTCGTCGGAGACGCAAGACCCAGGCTTCGCAGGGGACCTTCGCGCCTATGGGACACGCTTAGCGGAGCAGGACTACGCCTATCGCGGCGTCCCCGGGGGCGAGCTCTACAGTGCGCAGCTCAACGAACGCTTTGCACAGCTTAGCGAAGGCTACGACGCTGCGCAGTACTCCGCCGTCGCGGAGCTCCTTCTCGAACGGAATCCGGGGTTTCGCCCCATCGATCTCCTCATTCCCGCGGGCGTGACGGCCCGCGTGACCCGCTCCCTCGACCGCGACGACTCCGTTCTCCAGGACTCGCGAGATACTCTGGTCCGCCTGCGCAGCGTCGCCCTCAACCTCTTTGGCCGACAAGGCGCCACACCCATGGTGGACTCGTACAAGACGGACGAGTACCGGGCAACAGCCGCGTTCGAACGAAAGCGCTCACTGACGGACCAGGGGCAAAGCAACACGGTTTCGTGGAGTCTCGACGCCCGTTACTTCGGCGAGGCCGAGAACTCACTCACCATCGTCCCGGCAGCCGGCTATACGTGGACGCGGGGGGGCGACGAGACGCCGAGCCGGGTACTGGAGCCGACACTGGAGTCGATCTTCACGTGGCGGCAGCAGCGAGTTCCGCAATGGGAGCTTCCGGTCATTTCCGAGCCGGTAAGCGCCGTGGTCCACTCGGAGCGCGTCTCCGTCGAGTCGAGCTGGGACATTGGGGGAGGCAGGTTTGATGCAACGCTTGTTGCGGGTCACAGCAGTGCGGTACAATTCAGCAGGCGGGGCGAAATAGCCTTCGCCATAGATATCGGCATTGGACGAGAGTCGAATGCATATCAACAACAGCCTGCCCTCATACTCGGACTTCAGGGCACGCTAACCGGTACGCTCAGGTTTTGATCACTTCATGTCAAATCCGCGTTGGATTTTGGACACTCCAGGAGTAGAATCAGTATTGTGAGCACCGAACCAAGGAGGAGTCGATGAATCTGAGACACCTAGCGAGTCTCTTCCTCGTTTTGATAATGAGCACGACAATGGTGTTCGCCCAATCCGGCAGCGGCGATTCCGGCGGCGGCGACGGAAGCGCAATCGGCGGTGACGCCGGCGAGAGCTCGGAAGACGGCGCCTCCGGTGGCGGCGGTTTCGACTTCGGATTCGATCTCGGCATTGGGGTTCAAACCTTCGATGAAAACGGGCAATCCGAGACCTACCAACAGTTGAGCCTGCGACCGGATGTTGCCTTCGGGAAGTTCGGCATTGGCCTGAACATACAGATGCACTACCGTTTTGTTCCGGATGAAGACGGCGACGGCACCCGTCTCGAGATCCGAGAAGAAGACTGGGTACCGGCCGATTCGGAGCGCGACTTCAGAGGCGTCGTAGCGCTGTACCTGCCGAAGATTTCTTACCTCAGGTGGGCGCAGAAGGGAGATCCACTCTACGCCAAATTCGGCAGTATAGATAACTCCACCCTGGGCAACGGCTTCATCATGGGAAACTACTCCAACATGCAGTTCCTGCCGGATCGACGGATCCTCGGCTTGAATCTGGATGTCGATGGTCGCCTCTTTAACTTCCCCTTCGTCGGCATTGAGAGTGCCGTCGGAAACCTGGCTGTGTGGGACGTCTTCGGGGCGCGCCTCTTCGGGAGGCCCATCCTCTTTCTCGACGTCCCGATCGTGAAGAACCTCGAGGTCGGGACAACCTTTGTTCGTGACGGGAATCCCTACTACCACGCCGAGCTCAGAGCCGCCCAAGACCCGGATTACGACGTGACCGCGCCTCCGGACGCCTCCGTCGGCGTCTGGGGAGTCGACTACCAGTTGCCGATCATCTCCAGTCAGATATTCTCTCTCGCCCAGTACGGTGACTACGTTCTCCAAAACGGACACAGCGGCGGCATGCTCGGAATCGGCGGGTCCGCCTTCGGTTTCCTTCCCTATCAGGCACAACTCCGCTTTCTCGGCGAGAACTTCATTCCGGTCTATTTCGACTCCACCTATGACCTCTATCGCGTTCAAAAGTATCTGGTCTTTTCCGAGGACGCAGCTGCAGAAGATATTGAAAGCTACGTAGGCTACTTCGCCTCCCTCGGCTTCTCGCTGTTGGAGGACAAGCTCGTTTTCACCATTGGCGTGGACGGGCCCATTGGGAACGCCCCGGGCGCGGAGCCCCGTGTCACCGGCGGCCTGACGATCGGCCAGGGACTCGTCCCCGGCTTCTCGGCGCAGGCCACCTATACGAAGGCGGAAATCGCAACCTGGGCGGATTTCGGTTCACTCGACAACTCCGTGATTGACGCACGGATCAACTACCAGACCGGTCCCGCGGTCATATCGCTGGTGTACAACCTGCGCTACGACCCATTCACGGATGAAACGAGCGCAGACGATCCATGGGTCGTTACCTCAGGTCTGGAAACCAGCATCTCGCTATTCTAGGAGGCAGACATGAGAAGTCTACGCACCTGCCTACTGATAGGAAGCCTCATCTTCTTGGTCCTCGGAGCGGCGTTTGCCCAAGACCAGGAGCCCGTAGGCGTCCTTGAGTATTACGATGACGACTTCGAGATCGTCGTGCGCGACGCCGACGGCTTTGAGTACAACTTCTACCTCGGTATGGAACTGGTCCCCGGCGATACAATTGAGACCTTCAACTCAACTGCCGAGGTTCGGGTCGTACCGAATGGCTCCATCGTAAAGATCGGGACCAATACGGAGTTCACCATTGACGAGTTGCAGGGCCGAAACGGCTCCAACACGAACGGATTCTCGGTTGCCGCTGGGCGCATTCGAAACGTTGCCGCCAGCGTTGCCGGCTCGAACTACGAGATCCGCACTCCCTCCACAGTTGCCGGTGTCCGAGGCACGGACTTTGGCGTCGAGGTGAGCGCCGAGCTCGACGGTGTCGCCGTTCTCGAAGGGAGCGTCCAGGTTACCAAACGGGACTCCGGAGAGAGCGTTACCCTCGGCCCCAATCAGTACGTGAACGCCCTTGCCGACTCCTTCCGGGCAATCGAGCTCCCGGCCGACCGCATACAGAGCATCTTCCAGGACTTCAACTTTGAAGAGCTCAACCCGCAAGAGGTTCCCGGCCAACAAGCGGCGCAGCAAGAAGAAGCGCCGGCGCAGGAGGAGGACGATCAAGTCCAAGACGTCGCACCGGCTCAAGACGTCCCCAGTCAGCCCGACGCAGACGACGTAGCGGATGGCGATGGAGGTGCGCAGGATTCGGCACTGCAACAGGCCGTCGCTCGCGCCGCGGAGATCCTGGGGATGGAGATCGGTTCGCTCACCATTGAAGGAGACACCTACGCGAAGCTCGTCTTCCAGCCGGAGATCAACCTCGGTCGCTTCCGGGCGTCTCTCTACCTGCCCTTCATCTACCAGCGCGACCTATTTGATCCCGACGACTGGTACAAGCCGAAGGGCAACAACGAATGGAACTTCGGCTTCGGCCCCGAGTACGACTGGGAAAACGATACATGGACCGCGGCAAGCGATTTTCTGACCGACCTGGCCCTCAAGTTCCGCTTCGTGGAGTTCGGGGAGCAGCGCGATCCCTTCTTCATCAAGGTTGGGAACCTGAACAACATGGTTCTCGGTCACGGCGTTCTGGTGAATAACTACGCGAACGATATCGACTTTCCGGCGGTGAGACGGATTGGAGTGAACGGAGGGATCGAGCTCGGGAGATTCGGCCTCGAATACCTGGTGAACGACCTCGCCGAGCCGGAGATCTTCGGCGCCAGGCCCTACATGAAGCCCTTCGGTAAGGATAGACGCCTCGCCATTGGCTTGAGCGGCGTAATGGACAGGGACCCTGCCGGCGACCTGCCTGGTGAGCCCGAAGCCGACCCGGATACGGGGGAGATTCCGACAGACCTCTTCGTCGACGCTCGGACCGCAGATCCCATCATGGCTCACGTCGCCGGTGATCTGGACTTCCCGCTCATTGAGCGCGACGCCTTCTCCATTATCGCCTTCAGCGACTTTGGAACCGCCTTCCCCAAGCTGCGAAAGGCAATCGACCTCGACGGAGACGGCACCAACGATCTGAACGCCGGATGGCAGGATGGGGCCGCCTTCGACCAGGAAACCGGGGAGATCGAGACCTATGCGTCCATGACCGGATTGCTCGGAAACATCTTTGCCTTCGACTATCGTCTGGACTTCCGGGCGTGGAAGGGCTTCATGAATCCGGGATTCTACGATAGCAACTACGACAGACAGCGCGGCGAGCTCGGCTCGGAGCTGATCACCTACCTGGCGGATCCCGACGGAACGGACCCGCAAGGGAACAGCTACGACAACGAGACCATGGGCATCTACGGCGAGGCGGGATTCTCGATCCTGAACGAGCGCCTGAGCTTCATTGCCGGCTACCTGTGGCCCTTCATTCGCACCGCCGGCGGATTTGCCCCATCGGACGACGACTTCCTTACCCTCGAGCTCACTCTCGACAAGGATCTCACGCCCCTCGGCATTCAGGGCGCCTTCGCCTACGAGCGAAAGGCCTTCGTCCCGACAATCGCGAACCGGTCCGGTTTCGAGGAGGCGAGCCTCTTCGACTCGAATACCGTTCTCTCGGGCGAGCTGGTGTACCCCGTTGCACCGACGCTCAACATTGCCGTGGTGGCAAAGACGGTCATGATCCGAAACAACGACGGATCCATCAAGTACAGCGAGGAGACGGGGCGGCCGATTGTAGGTCCCTCCTTCTCGGTGGAGACGCGCCTCGGCTTCTAGCGAGGGGCGTCGCGAACGAACCTTCCCGGGCCCTCCGGCTTGCAGCCGGAGGGCCCGTTGTTTATCCTGACCCGTCATGGAAGCCCGTCCAATCCGCATTCTCGAAGACCACATCGCCCGAAAAATCGCCGCCGGCGAGGTGATCGATCGTCCCTACTCCGTCGTACGAGAGCTCATGGATAACGCGCTGGACGCCGAGGCGCGCGCCATTGATGTCCACGTCGAACAGGGCGGACTACGTCGTATTACAGTGCGCGACGACGGCTTCGGCATGTCGTTGGATGACCTCGAGCTCTGCTGGCAACCGCACGCCACGTCGAAGGTTGCAACGGCGGACGATCTGGAGGCCGTGTACACCCTGGGGTTCCGCGGCGAGGCCTTGGCCAGCATTGCCGAGGTCTCTCGCTTGCGCATTACCTCGGCACCGGCGGATGTAGATCTGGGCCACCGCTTGGAAGTGGACGCCGGAGAACGGATAGATCTCTCTGCTGCTCAGAGCGACCATGGAACGACTATTGAGGTTCGGGACCTCTTCTACGCCATGCCGGCGCGCCGGCGTTTCCTGAAACGCCCGTCGGCGGAGAGCGCAATGGTGCGTAACGTCTTCATTGAGAAGGCGCTGCCCTTTCCGGAGCGCACCTTCCGCCTATTCACGGATGACCGCATGAAGCTCTTCCTGCCGCAGTCGGACCTTCCGACGCGCATTGCCACGGCCTTCCCGGACGTCGGCGCCGCGAAGGCGCTGCAGGAAATTTCCGGGAGTGGGGACGGCTTCACGGTACGAATTCTCGCCGCGGGGCCTGAGTATCACCGGAAGGATCGAAAGCTCGTGCAGACCTTCGTCAACAAGCGCCGCGTATGGGAGTACGCCCTGGTGCAGGCTATTGAGTACGGCTTCTCCGACTATCTCCCGGGAGGAAGCCATCCCATTGCCTTTCTCTTTCTCGAGGTCGATCCGAGCCGTGTGGACTTCAACATTCATCCGGCGAAGCGAGAGATCCGCTTCCGCAATCTTCCCGAGATCCACCACCGCATCACCCGACTCCTGCAGGAGTTCCTTCGGAGTTTTGCACTGCGCTTCCCGGCCAACGCTGAGACACCGTCGTGGGTTGCGGACAGAGGGGACGCGCACGCGCCGACGGGCGAATCAGCCGACGGCAGGAGGGCGTGGTCTCCGTCTGCCGGGCGCACTGCGCCCCCGGTACCGCCTGCACCGTCGCAGCGCCCCGACTACCGTGAGGCATTCGCGGGCGGACGCAAATTCGAGCCGCCGGAGCGTGCCGCAGTGGCGCCCGACACACGCGGCGGGTCACCGGTGCGCTACCTCGGCCAGGTCTTCAAGCTCTTCCTGCTGGCCGAATACGGCGACACCCTCTACATTGTCGATCAGCACGCCGGCCACGAGAAGGTGCTATTCACGCGCTTTCAGGAGCGCACCCGGACGCAGGACCTGCTCGTGCCGGTGCCGCTGGAGGTGTCCGTTGAGGAACATGAGATCCTAACTGCGCGGCAAGAGGATCTCGATGAGGTGGGAATCGGTATTCGCAAAACGAAGGACGGAGCGTGGGAGCTTTACCGCGTGCCGGCGGTGCCCGGCATCGACGCCGAAGCGCTTGCCGAGGCTCTTCGCGAGCTTGCAGGGACCCCGGAAGAGGTCCTCCGCGACGTCTACGCCACCATGTCGTGCAAGGCGGCAATCAAGGAGGGGGATACGGTTGACCCCGCCACCGGGCAGGCGCTTCTCGAGGAGGTGTTCTCCCTCGACAACGCGCACTGCCCGCACGGACGCCCGGTATGGCACGAGATCACGCGGGCGGAGCTCTATCGCTTACTTGGCCGCACGTGACGACTCAGATCTCACCCTCTTCGGTCAAGAGCCGCTCCGCTTCGAGGGCCGCCATGCATCCGGTACCTGCCGCGGTGACGGCCTGACGATAGATCTTGTCTTGCACATCGCCGCAGGCAAAGACACCGGGAACACTGGTCTTAGTCGACTTGCCCTCGGTCAGCAGATAGCCGGTTTCATCGGCTTTGACCTGACCTTCTAAGAAGCCGGTATTCGGCAGGTGTCCAATGGCGTAGAAGAGCCCCTTCGCCTCGATCACTTCCTCGGCCCCGGTCTCCTTATTGTGCGTGCGTACGCCGGTGAGCGCTTTTCCGTCTCCGAGAACTTCCGTCGCGACGGTATTCCATCGGATCTCGATCTTCTCGTTGTCAAAGACTCGCTTCTGCATGGTCTTGTTCGCTCGCATTTCGTCGCGGCGGACCAGCATGACGACCTTGCTGCCGAACTTGGTCAGGAAGCTTCCCTCTTCCGCCGCGGTATCACCGCCGCCGACCACGACCAGCGGCTGATTGCGGAAGATCGGAAGGGCTCCGTCGCAGACCGCACAGGCGCTGATTCCGCGCTGCCAATACTCGTGCTCACCGGGGAGGTCGAGGCGCTTGGCCGTTGCTCCCGTGGCAATGATCAAGGTCTTGGCGCTGTGCTCCTTGCCACTTTCCGTCCGCACCGTGAAGGGGCGGGACGAGAGGTTTACGGCAGTCACGGTCTCCGTCTTGATGCGTGCGCCGCAGTTTACCGATTGCTCACGCATCTGCTGCATCAACTCGGGCCCTTGAATGCCCGTGGGAAAACCTGGGTAGTTCTCCACCTCCGTGGTCGTCGTGAGCTGGCCGCCTGCGGCGACACCGCCGGCCATGAAGCCTTCGAACATGAGGGGCTGCAATTCCGCCCGTGCTGCGTAGATGGCCGCAGTATGAGCGGCGGGTCCGGATCCAATGATAATGACGTTTTCAGTGCCGTCGGCCACGTGGGTCTCCTTTACATGTTGGCGAGCATCTGCTCGACCTTGCTGCGATTCTCGTAGTCGGGTTTCCGCTCCAGGAGGCGCTCGAGGATCTGCGCAGCACCCTCCCTGTCCTCCTGGGCAATGAGTACCTCACCGAGCTTTTCATAGCCGCGCCAGAAGGTGTTGTCAATCTTGAGGAGCTCCGACAGTGCCTCTCGGGCCGCCGTAAACTCCTCGGCCCCAGTATAGGCCAAGGCAAGATTGTAGCGCATGAGCGTGTCGTTCGGCTTTTTCTCAATGGCGCGTTGCAGATGGGAGATAGCCTCTCCGTAGAGCTCCTTCTCCAAGTAGACATTGCCCAGATTGTTGTTGACTTCCAAGGAAGTGGGCTCAACACGGTACGCCGCCAGCAGAAACTCAAGCGCCTGATCGTACATGCCCTGATCGTCCAGAACTCGGCCGAGCTCCACCAGAGCCTTCACATATTGACCGTCCTTGGAAATGGCGGTGCTGAGGGCCTGAATGGCCTTGTCGGTGTTGCCGAGCTTCTCATGGATTTGGCCGAGCGTGTAGTGGTACTCCGGCGGATCGCTATTGATGTCGATAGCCCTTTCCGCGTATTGAAGCGCCTCCTGCGACTTATCGAGCTCATGCTTCACGAGGGCGAGGTTGTAGTTGTTGCTGGCGCTGTCGCCTTCCAGCTTCGCCGCTTCCGCAAAGGCGCTTTCGGCCAAGTCGAGCTTGCCCTGCCGATAGTACGCCGTTCCGAGCCTGGCGTGATAGCGACCCTCTGTCGGTTCGAGGGATGCCGCAGTCTTGAAGCGATCTACCGCTCCCTGCATGTCGCCTTGGCCCAGGAGTATGTTGCCGATCTGGTACTCCGCTCGCGCGTCGTCGCGAACTCGTGCCGCGAAACGGTAGGCCTCCAGCGCTTTGTTGTCCTGATCGAGGCGCAGGAAGGTAGTGGCAAGGTTATAGTAGGAGTTTCGATAGTAGGGGTCGATGTCTACGCACGACTCATAGGAACCGCGAGCCTCCCGGTATCGTCCGGCCCGGAACTGTGCGTTACCGAGCTCGTAGAAGATCGCTGCGTTGTCCGGATTGAGCCGCGCCGCCTTCTTGAACTCGTCAATTGCGTCTTCGAGAAGATCCGTCTCGCGATACACCTGCCCCAGTGTGAAGTGGGGCTCCCACAGCGAATCGTCCATGCGGATGGCGCGATTCGCGTATTGGATGGCTTGCTGACGGTTCTGCGAGTCTTCGGAGTCCTCTTCATAGTAGCTTCGGGCCAGTCGCGAGAGCGCCTCCGCGTGGTATCGATTCATCTGCTGCTCATTGCGCAGTTGGACATCCAAGACCTCTTCGAATGCGTCCCGCGCTCGCCGGTAGCGCTCGCTGTTGAGAGCGTCGTTGCCGTCCTCGATGAGCTTCTGAATTGTCTGCTCTCTCTGCCGTTCCTGCTCGTCGAGCTGCGCCATTCGCTCCTCTTCTTCGCGTTGACGCCGCTCTTCCTCTTGGCGCCGGCGCTCTTCGTCTGCGCGGCGCTGTTCCTCGAGCTGCTGTTGGACGGCGAGCTCCGCCTCCTTCCGGCGCGCCTCAGCCTCTCTCGCCCGCGCTTCGGCTTCCGCCTGTCGCGCCGCTGCCTCGTCTTCGGCGCCGTCGCCGTCCCGCTCGGCGGCCTTCGCCGCCTCCGCTTCGGCCTGCTTCTTGGCCGCAAGGATCCGCTGTTTGAGATCCTGCGCAGCCTCGTCATTCACGTCTGCAATGAGAACTTCATCAACAAGATCGAGAGCTCGTTGATACTCGCCGTTGTCCAGGTAGTCTCGTGCCAGGGTGATCTTATTCTCCCGAAGCTTTTCGGCTTGAGTCAACGCGCTCTGTGCCCCATCGGCACCACCGCCGCTGCGGAAAATGAGAAATGCTCCGAGGCCGAGAATCAGAACGACCGCAGCACCTATGAGTATCCAACGAAGTGTGTTGTTCCGCACCTTTCCCCTCCCAGCGTTTCAACCGCTAGTCAATGATATCTACTTCTTCTTCCTCTTCCTGGATGTCCTCCGCACCACCGGAGAGATTCTCGGTCTCCTGACTCGCACTATCCAAGGAGTTCAGCACCGAATCCAGCAAGGCCTCTCGCCGCTCTTCGGCTTCCTTCCGCTTGCGCTCTTCCTCCAGGCGGCGCCGCTCCTCTTCTTCCCGGCGGCGACGCTCGTCCTCGGCTTGGCGAATTGCCTTCTCTTCCGCTTTCCGCTCCAGGAGCGCAATGAGTCGTTCAATTTCGCCGCGCTGTGGAGACGCGGGCTCGAGGTTAAGATACACACGGTAGTCCTCGATGGCGCCTTCGAACTCTTCCCGGCGCACGCGCAGATTCGCGCGATTCAGGTAGCCCTTGGCAAAGCTCCCGTTCGCTTCCACGGCCTTCGCATACATTTTCTCCGCCTCTTCGAGCTGCTCGAGAGCGCGAAGGTTGTTGGCCAAATTGTAGTACATGGTTGCGCGCTGGGAATCCGCGACCTCGAGCCCGGCACGGAGAACGTCGACCGCTTTCTGATGCCGGCCGAGTTGCTCGTATATGTAACCGAGGTAGAGATAGACTTTCTCGTTGTTGGGCTCTTCACTCCGCGCATTCTCGAGGAGTGCAGCGGCTTCTCGAGGTTTGTTCTCCATGAAGAGCTGCTGTCCGCGTTCGAACAGCGTCGCAGCGACTGCTGCCTGCACCACGAGCAAGAAAACGACAATACCGGCAATGAAGCGACGCTTCATTTCATCTCCCCGGCCCTTCCCACCGTCTGCATGGGGTATGCAAAGGGCCTAATCTGTGCGTACCATTCATCGATATCCAAGTAAAATGGTATCGCAATGGGAATAGTTGTTCTTATCATCATCCTCGGTGTCGCTATCGGATTCGTTACCTTCTTTGTAATCCGATCCGTCGTGTCACCTCAAAAAGTCGCAAGTCTTGCGCGTCTTCTCAAGCAAAACCGTAGTGGCCAAGCCATCCGGCTCGGCAAGAAGATCATTGCACGTGAGCCGCGAAATCCGGATGCTCATTATCTGCTGGCACAAGCCTATCTGGCGGAAAACAAGGATGAGCTTGCACTCATGGAGCTCAAGGTCGTCAGCAGCATTGGGCAGTTCGGAACCTATGTCCAAGAGATCCCTTTCCGGCAAAACATAGCAGAGTTATACGCACGGTTCAATCAACCGGAGGAAGCCCTAAAAGAGTATCTCCTACTCACCAAGAAGGACGAAACAAATCCCGACTACTATTTCAAGATCGGAAAACTCTTCGAAGACCGCAACCGGACGGACAAAGCGGCCGTGTACTATAAGAAAGTCGTGGATCTCGACGATAGTCATGCCGAGGCCCTCGGCCGCCTTGGAATCTTGCTCTACCGGGGGAAACGACCCGCCGAGGCGCTCAAGTTTCTCGACGGAGCAATCAAGCGTAATCCGGAAAACTACGAGGCCTACTACTACAAGGGCAAGATCCAAAAGGAGCTCGGTGACAAGAACGCGGCAATTAGTGCCTTCGAACGCGCCACGAAGTCGCCGGAGCTCAAGACGAAGGCGCTCGTGGAAAGGGGAGCAACACTGCTCAGTGTCGGTGAGGTCGATCGCGCCATTCCAGAGCTCGAGCGGGCGGTTCGGTCCGCAAGCGACCCTTCCACCAACGAGGTGCTCTACGCGCGCTACTTCCTGGCGGGCGCCTACGAGAAGACACGGAAGATCGAGGAAGCCGTTCAGCAGTGGGAGGCGATCTACACAAGAAAACCCGGTTTTAAGGATGTTGCAGAAAAACTGAGCCAATACCAGGACGTGCGTGCGGATGACAGGATCAAGGACTACCTCACGGCCGGCCCAAACGAGTTTTCGGAAATCTGTAAGAAGATCGCAACTGCCCTTGGTTTCACCGTGCGCGACGTATCCAAGATGGATACCGGATGCCAGGTGACCGCGGTGGAACCCCAGTCGAAATGGCGAAACGCGCGCAAGCTTCCAACCATGATCTGGTTCATTCAATCAACGGAGATTGTCGATGAGAACACGGTTCGCAGCCTCCACGAGGAAATGCGGAAGCACAACATGCACCGCGGAGTGGCGCTATCGAGCTCAAACTTCTCACGAAAGGCCATGGACTTCACGGAGTCTCGTCCTATTGATCTCCACGGGAAAGAGAAACTCACCGAAGTTTTGCAGAAAGTAGACCTGTAGCGACATGAAGATCCTCTGCGTCGCGGATCACGTGGATCCTCTGGTCTACTCGCCGGCCATCAAGGAGCGCTACGCGGATATTGAGCTCGTCCTCGGAGCCGGTGACTTGCCGATGAGCTACCTCGGCTTCATTGCCAGCAGCTTGAACAAGCCGGTACTCTTCGTGTTTGGGAACCACAATCTGGAAGACATGCACCGCTTCAAACGTAGCGGAGAGGTGCAGGTTCGGGACGATCATCTCGAGCTCAACGTGCAGGGCCGATTTGGATCGACGTATATTGATAGGCGGGCCGTGTGTGTTAAGAATTTACTCATTGCCGGCTTGGGGGGTAGTGCACGCTACAACAAGGGCGATAATCAGTACACTGAGAGACAGATGTGGTGGAGAATCCTGCGATTGGTTCCAAAGCTCTTCTGTAACCGCATCCGATACGGGCGGTTTCTCGACATCCTCGTGACCCATGCCGCTCCGTACGGCATTCACGACAAGCCGGATCCCGCCCATGTGGGCTTCCGAGCCTTTCTGTGGTTCATGCGCCGGTTCCAACCTCGCTACCTTCTGCACGGCCACATTCATCTGTACGACCTAAACGCGGAGCGGGAAACCTGGTACGAGAACACCCAGGTGATCAATGTCTATGACCACTACGTCCTGACGGTCGAGGAGCCATCATGAACAGTTACATAGAGACCACGGCTCGAGAGGATTTCAACAAGGCTCGATTCCGAGAGATGTTCTCCCGCATTATGAACTCGCTCACCCCCGACAACCAGCGACTCCTATCCCTCCGGGAAGTAAAAGACGTCATCCGCCCAAAGAGCGAGACCTACAAAGGCATGCAGACCGTGCCGATCGCTCGCATTGCCGGAAGCGAAGGTCGCTATCGCGACTTCAATAAGGGCTTCCTGCCAAAGCGGGAGGCGTCTCGTGGGCGGTGGACAAGCATTGACCGTGCGCACCTGCAGCACGTAACACTCCCTCCTATCCGGCTCTACGAAGTTGGAGGCATCTACTTCGTACGGGATGGGAACCACCGGGTCTCGGTAGCCCGATCACAAGGGGTGATCGACATTGACGCCGAGGTGAGCAGCCTGGGCACGGAGATCCGCCTCGACCCGCGCATGACGAGAGCCGATCTGAAACGCGCCGTCATCGACTATGAGAAGGAGTTGTTCTACGGTCGCACTCGCTTCCACCGGCTGATCCCGAACTACGACCTCGTCTTCACCGAGCCGGGCCGATACGATGAGGTGCAACACCACATAGAGGTGCACAAGTATTATCTGAATCAGAGCTACGTCGGTGAGATCTCATTTGAAGACGCCATGGTCTCTTGGTACAACAACGTCTTTCGGCCGATCATCGATCTCATTGAGGCGGAGAACATCCTGGCCCGGTTCCCGGGTCGTACCGCGGAAGACCTGTACATGTGGATTGTGAAGCACTGGGACGAGCTCAAACGGAAATACGGCTCCGATTATCCCATCCAAGAGGCGGCAAGAGACTTCGCGACGCGCTTCGGGAAGGACTTTCGCACCCGTCTGAGAGAGGGCGTGGCAAAGGCGTGGAAGGCGCTCCGCCGGCGATAGCGAGTTGCCACTGCTTTTCGCGGGATGCCGCACCGGGCATCCACTTACGGCCGGTACGGGCCCGAAATCAGCCGGTATCCGCGCCCATCAGCGGGCGGCAGTTCGAGAAAGAGGGAAGATCCCGAGCGCGTTCCGTCGGCAAAAATCTCCGTCAACTCGTAGGTCCCAAGCGGTGCAGAAAGCGCCCGCCGCCGCCTGCCTCGGTTCTCGATCACGCGAAGGGTCACCTCCTCCACGGGCGCTTGCAGTGTGACGCTTTCTCGCTCTTGCGTTAAGCTGGGGAAATCGCTCCGGTCCGGTGTGCCGGCCGGTGCGTTCACCGTCACTTCTCGTTCATCCCGCTCCCCGGCCAGGTCGATAAGGAGCAGCCGGTATGTTCCGGATCGCATTGGACCGTAGTCCGCCATGGTCAGCCCTGAAGAGCCAAGCCACGTTTCGCCCTCTTGCTCAATGCGCTGCCACGTGTCGGCGTTGAGCTTCCAGTAGAGATCGCTTGCATCGTGAATCACATAGAGGAATTCGAGATCCGAGAGACCGTCGGCATCCTCTGCCAAGACGAAGACTGAGAGCTGCTGGTACTGGGCGTCTAGGTCGCGGTCATCTATGAGCTGCACCTCAACTCGACTGTCGACGAGCCGCGGCGGCGATACGGTACAGGAGCCCAACGCACCGACGAGCAGCGTCGCAAGCACAGCGGATGCAATATAGGGCTTACGTCGCCGTTCCGTTTGTATACCCTCGCTCCGACAAGGCAACGACTGTTGGTCCTCGCTCAATGAGCACACCTTCTGCCACCAGGAGGGCCAGGAGATCCCGCACAGCTCCCCGGGAAAGGCCGAAGATCCGAGCAACCTCCCGGTGATGAAGCTCTCC
>CAYPTH010000014.1:5012-10169 GCA_964413635.1 uncultured Spirochaetaceae bacterium | reverse complement strand
TCCGGCATTACTAAGTATTGTGTGCAACTCCTTCTTGAACTCGGTCACTGCAGAGGGGCTGACGACACGCCCGTGCGCGGTGGCAGTGAGATATCCCTTCTCCACGAGCCGCTCCGCAATATCTACGGTCCGGCGCCTCTTGAGCTCGAGATAGTCCATGCCCCCCACGCCTCGACCGTCGAGCTCGACAAGGAGCGCTCGCTCTGCCGGGGAGATGTGCATGTTGCGTCGAATGGTGCTGCCGCTCATTGGGAAGGCGTGCGCAGGAAAGGCTCAGGAAAACAACACGCCCCTGAGCGAAGGCCCAGGGGCTGGAATACTGCGTATTGCCTAGTAACTCTTCATCCTCTCGAGTTTCCGCTGCTTCTTCGCAATCTTGCGCTCGAGAGACTTTCGTTTTCGGTTTCGAATGGTGGACGGCTTTTCGAAGTACTCCCGCTTCTTCCATTCACGGATAATACCCTCTTTCTCGACCATGCGCTTGAAGCGCTTCAAGGCCTTTTCGAGGTGCTCGCCGTCATCGATCTGGACGTAAGCTATTGTCATCACCTCCCTTATTCGGATCCTGCGTCAATATATCGCGATAGATGGTAGGCCTGTCAAGCAAGGGAGTGGTCAGCAGCGTCTTGGGCTCGACGGGCACCCCGGCGACACGGACCTCCCAGTGCAGGTGGGGTCCCGTTGCCAAACCCGTGGCGCCGACCGTTCCGAGTGCTGCACCGCGGTCAACGCGGACGCCGGGACGAACGTCAATTCGATCCAAATGGTAGTAGAGACCGAAGACGCCGGGGAGGTGCTCAATAATCACCGACAGGCCGGTCACAATCCGATTGCCGGCAAATACCACGTCCCCGGGAGCCGGGGCGTAGACCGGTGTGCCGGTAGGAGCGGCGAGGTCGAGGCCGAAGTGGATGGCGTTCGCGTTGGAGCCGTCCGCATACGCGTAGGTCCGCCGATCCCCGAAGAAGCTCGTCTCCCGAAACTCCTCCACCGGGAGGTCGAAACTCCCGGCAGTATGCAGCGCGCTCGTGTCAACCTGTGCGACCAGGGCAATGAGACGGCGCGCCTCCTCGGTCTTACGCGGGTCCGGCTCAGCTCTTAGCTGCGTGAGCGACCTATTCAACGCGATCGTTTCGCTGACGAAGTCTCTGTCGAGGACGCGGATGTCCCGCACCTCGGTGGCCGCCGAGCCGTCTGCGCCGCCCGTCTCCGACAGGTGGATACGGTAGGTCGTCGCGGGGACGGTGCTCGGGACGCCGAGCAGTGCCACTGCCACCCTAAGATCCCGTGCCAGCGTGACCGGAAAGCTCTCGGTCTCGGCAATCAGCGTGCCCTCAGCGGTCGTGAACATCACCCGCCCGGGTCGACTGGTAACAACGCGGAAGGCGTCGCCCCGGACGACCGTCTCGGGGACGAATCGGAACTCGTTCGGCTTCTCGGCCTGCCCGGTCTCGGTGGGCGCGGCGCAGGCCGATACTGCGCCCATTAGCCACACGAGCGCCAGAAGCGCGGCCTTCCCCCGGCGCGCGGGCCGGCGCGCGGGCCGGGAGTCTGCGCGCCGCTGACGCTGCCCTCGCATCGCAGGGCGTCCAGCCATTGCCTCGGCCTCACCCATCGCCGGCGCGACGAAGGTCGAGCACGTGGAGTTGCGGTGTTTCCCGATTCTGGAAGAAGTTCTTCTGCACCTCGAAAAGTAGATCAACGCGGTCCTCTTGTTGAAAGTCTCGTTTGTACCGTTCCGCAGCGTTCCAGTATACTGCGGGCCACTTGTGTGCACCTGCGTCCACAAGGAAGCGCAAGTGCTGATCGGCCTTCCCCATGAATTGGACGTCTTTGAGACGCACTCCCCGGGACATGAAGCGCAGGGGAGGGTTGGACTGACCGAAGGGGGCGAAACGCTTCACCACGCCTTCAATATCGGGATTGAGGTACTTCGGCGGAAGCTCAGCATCCACGGAAATGGCGGGCTCCCCGCTCTCGTCCAAATCGATACGCGCCGCCGACTCCCGCATGCGCTCCACCAGGGCGTCGAGTCCCTCCAGGGAGGCGCTGAATCCGGCAGCCGCATCGTGACCACCCCACTCCAACAGCAGGTCCGAGAGGCTGTTCAGGAATTCGGTGGCGCAGAATCCGCGAGCGGAACGAATGGAACCGATTGCCCGTCCCTCATTCTCCGTAACGATGATCGCCGGAACATTGAAGGCGCGGGCAAGCCTGCCCGCCAGAATGCCGGTGATGCCGCGGTGAATGCGGCGGTCTACGACGAGGATCAAGCGTTCGCCCAGCTGCGTGAAACTCTCCCGAGCGGGCGTTTGGATCAACTCCCACGCCTCATCCCCGATCCGCCGTCGCTCGGTGTTGAGCTTGACCACGGCCGCGGCAAGCTCACTCAGATCCTCTCCCTCGTCGGCAAGCAGGAGGCGGACCGCCTTGTCCGGCTCACCGAGACGCCCGGTGGCGTTGAGAACCGGCGAGAGCTGAAAGCCGACGTCGGTCGAGGAGATGGTCTTCCCGAGGAGGCTCTGCTTCTCGAGGAGCTTCCGCACCCCGGGTCGCGGAGCCGAAGAGATGCGCCGCAGGCCCTGCCGCACGATAATTCGATTCTCATTCACCAGGGGCATCATGTCGGCGAGAGTCCCCAGGGCTACCAGATCGACAGTCTCCGTGTATTTCTGTTCCAAGCTCGGCTCCGAGGCCGCAACGAATGCCAAGAAGAGGGCCCGAAATACGTCCAGCTCCGCGGGGTTCGCCTTCGCGTACTTTGCCAGACGAGAGGAGTCGCGCATGCGCAGGAGGCTCTTATCCCGGAGGCGAGGAAAAGCCTCCCAGATCTTCGGCGCGAGGTCGAGGAGGTTGAGCTCTACGCTGTTGCCGAAGATCTGCCGAAGGATTTGCTCCTGCCCCGGAACGTCGTAGGCCAAGACTTCGTGACCCTGGACAAAGGCAACCGTCTTGGCTTCCGAAGGCTTCACCACGCCGGGCACGAGGGTCTCCGACGCGCGGTCTACCTCCACGAGGTTTTCCAGTTTCAGCGCTTCCAGAATGACCGTGTCGTTCCCGGGACGGGCATTGAGAAGGACCAGCGGCTGTTTGTAGAAGTCGGTCTGGGCAAAATGCACGGCCCAGCGGACCTTAGAGACGACGCCGCAGCCGGAGAGCCCATCGAAGGGATAGGGAGTATCCGGCAGCTTGGGGTTGATAATTGCGATCGCCGGAGGCAAGACCTCCCGCGGGTTGTGATGATCAATGACAATGGTGTCGACGCCGAGCTCGGTAGCGCGCTCGATTTCCCTGTGATTCGTGGTTCCGCAATCGACGGTAATGATGAGGGTCACGTCCCGGGCCGCGTAGGTCTCAACCACCTCGGTCGTAAGGCCGTAGGGATCGTCACCCATGGGCACCGCCCAGTCCACATCGACCCCGAGCTCCCGAAGCGTCGTAACCATCAGGACGGTGCTGGTAATGCCGTCGACGTCCCGATCGCCGAAGACGAGGACCTTCTCGCCTTCGCTCTGCGCCATGAGAATCCGGTCTACGGCGTCCTCCATCTCATCGAATAGAAAAGGGCTGTGCAGGTAGCTCGGGTCGTCTTCGAGGAAGTACACAATGTCGTCACTGTCGGTGACGCCCCGGCGCGCAAGTATGGCGGCGGAGAGCAGATCAATGTTGTAGGCAGATGAAAGCTCCCGGACCTGATCCGGCTCGACGTGCGGTTTCTCCCATTTCATGAGCCTACTGCGCGATCTCCTCGAGGATCATGTCACCCGTGCTGTGCGGCTTCGCGTCGGGGTCGATCGTGAAAGCGGGAACGCCGTAGTTCGAGTACTCCGTCACGGCGTCCTCGCTCGTGCCGTAGAGGGTGCAGAGAGTCTCTCCCTTCGCGACGGCTTGACCCGGTTTTTTGGCGAGCTCAATGCCGACGTGGGGGAGGACCTCATCGTCCGCCTTGCTTCGGCCCACACCCAGGTAGACGGCGGTCATGCCCAGGCGATAGGCGTCGATCTCGGTGAGAACACCGTCCTCCGGGGCGGTGATTTGCGCGGAGTGTTCGGCGCGCCAAGTGCCGAGCTTGCCCAGGAGATCGTCCATGTCGCCGCCCTGCGCTTTGACGTTCGCAACGAATCGCTTCCACGCCTCGCCGGTGGCAATTGCCTCCCGACACTTGGCCTCGCCCTCTTCAACATCCTTGGCCTTCCCGCCCGCCACGAGCATCCACGCCGTGAGACGCACGGTCACGGTCATGAGGTCCGCCGACCGCGGGTCCTCCGTCAGACGCCCGTCGGGAGTCTCCCCTTGCAGGCAGCGCGCGCTCTCCTCGACCTCCAGAAAGTTTCCGATCATGTAGCCCAAGGGGTTGTCCATGTTGGTCATGACGGCAATCACCTGGCGGTCCAGGCTCCGGCCCGTCTCTACTAAGTACGATGCAAGCTCCCGCGCCGCTTCAGCGGTCTTCATGAAGGCGCCGCGGCCGGTTTTCACATCAAAAACGAGGGAATGAGCCCCTTCGGCGAACTTCTTGGAGAGGATACTCGTTGTGATCAATGGAACGGACTCGACGGTGCCGGTGACATCGCGTAGCGAGTAGAGCTTGCGGTCCGCTGGGACGATCTTCTTGCTCTGACCGGTCATGGCGTAGCCGACCTCGCCAATAATGCTGCGAAACTGCTTCTGACTGATCGCCGTTGTGTAACCGGGGATGGACTCGAGCTTATCCAAGGTGCCGCCGGTGTGACCAAGGGCGCGCCCGCTCATCATGGGCACCTGCAAGCCACAGGCCGCCGCTACCGGTGCGAGGATCAGCGACACCTTGTCCCCGACACCGCCGGTGGAGTGCTTGTCCACCAGGGGGCCCTCCAGACCGGCAAGATCAATGGTCTCGCCGGAGTCGATCATCTCACGGGTGAGCCACGCCGCCTCCTGCTTGTTCATGCCGGAGAAGTAGGTGGCCATGAGCCAGGACGAGATCTGATACTCCGGTATCTCTCCGGACACGTATCCGCTGATCATGAAGCGAAGCTCCTCCTGAGTGAGAGCCTCGCCGTTTCGCTTCTTTATGATGATATCGAGTGCACGCATGTCGGTTCTCCAGGTCGGGAAGGATAGCACGAAGCCGGGTACTTGAGAATACGGGCACCGACCGTCGGGCGCACCCAGCGC
>CAYPTH010000014.1:0-4912 GCA_964413635.1 uncultured Spirochaetaceae bacterium | reverse complement strand
GCCGGCACTCGCGGGGCGGCCGGCAGGCCGCCAACCAAGCGTTCCGTGGGGCCGGTCTGGAACGATGTATACGTTCCCGCTCCGCTCACGGGGAACAAGCGCTCCACCAATGTGTGGATCTCGATCCTGAACGGCTTCAACCTCACCATGGGCGGCGTCGTGCTCTTTGCCCTACCGGCGACCATCTCCGCGGCCGCGGCGACGGCGCTCGGCCTGATTCCCGTGACCTTCAGTGCCCTCCTGTTCTCGGTGCCGATCGTACGGCGCGTCCGCCGCGGCAACGCGAAGAAGCTCGCGGACCAGGAAAACGCGTGGCGCACCCTCATGGAGCGTGTATTCGCCGCCGCCGAGGAGGGAGCCGCCCTCCCCGTCGGCGAGGTGCCGAGCAATCTCCAGGCGCGCCTCATGACCGAGCTCTCCGCGGAGAGCGAGACTGCCGAGGACGGCACGGTGAGCTTTCGCTTTCCTCAACTCTCGGCGGAGCTCGCGGCTTCCCGGGCCGCGCGCGCGGCCACCGACCCCGGTTCAGCCTCCTTCGGCACGAGCATCTTCTCCACGGATGACGACAGCGCCGCCATGGACGAGAAGGACGAGGCGGAGTTCGATGCACGACTGCAGCGGGAATTGGCCGGATAATCGAGTGTATTCCGAAGCGTGTTGAAAGATATTGCCGCAAATGCATCCCGTTGAGAAACTTATGGCCGCGGGGCAGCTGCAGGCGTGCTCCCCGCGCTCGGGAAGCTCTAAACAGCGGCCATACCGCCCCTTACGCGTTTTCTTTCAACAAGCTCAGGAATACGATGCGGGCCGTTCACTCCGGACAGCCGGGTCCGGACAGATACTCTCGCACCGCGCCGAGGAAGATGCCGCCGTAGGCGGCGAGCTTGCGCTCCCCCACCCCGTGACAGCGCAGCAGTGCCGCCTCGTCAGTCGGGCGGTTGCGGACGATCGACTGTAGCGTCTTGTCGCTGAAGACAACGTAGGGCGGAACCCCGCGCTCCCGGGCGATGCGCAGTCGGATTCGCTTCAGGCAGGCAAAAAAACGCTCCTCGTCGGCGCGGCGCCGATCGTGAACGCCGCCGGACTCGGCCAAGCGCGGGGGAGCGGCTTTCGGCGCCGGAGCTTCCTTGCGAGCGGCGACGAAACTCTCCTTCCCGCGAAGGATCCGCTGCCCCGACTGAGTGATTACGAATCCCGACTTCTGCCCGTCGGCGCGACGGACGTAGCCCCCGCCCTCGAGGTCGCGCAGGAGATCGAGCCACCAGCGCTTGTCGTGATCCGCACCCACGCCGAAGGTGGGAAGCGAATTGTGCCGAAGCTCCAGGATCCGGTCGGTGGGGTTGCCGGTCACGACGTCCGCGAGGTGGTGGCCACCGAAACGCTGACCCGTGCGGTACGCCGCGGAGAGGAGCTTCTGCGCTTCGACCGTGAGATCGGCAAAGGCGATGTCACCGGTACAGACATCGCAGTTGCCACACGCACCCGGATGCTCCTCATCGAAATGGGCGAGGAGCAGCTTTCGTCGGCAGATACCGGAGTCTACGAAATGGCGCACCTCCCGAAGACGCCCCTCGGCGCGTTCCCGTTCTTCGGGCACTTCCATGCGCTCAATGTGGTAGCGGATGCTGCGTTCGTCGCCCGGCCCGTGGAAAAGCACGGTTTCGGCGGGAAGGCCGTCCCGGGCGGCGCGTCCGGTTTCCTGGTAGTACGCCTCGACGCTCCGCGGGAGGTCACCGTGGACGATCCAGCGCACATTCGACTTGTCGATCCCCATGCCAAAGGCAATCGTCGCAACGACAACATCCACCTCATCCCGGACGAAGGCCTCCTGCCGGTCGCGGCGCTCACCATCCTCGAGCCCGGCGTGATAGGCGACGGCGCGGACGCCCGCGGAAGCCAAGTTCGCCGCGGTCTTGTCGACGGCTTTGCGGCTGACCCGGTAGACGATGCCGGGCTCTCCTTCGTGGGCCTTCACGAACTCGAGGATTTGACGGTCTACGGAATCCTTGCGGCGGACTGCGTAAGATATCTCGGCGCGGTCGAAGCTCCCACGAACCTCGTACGGATTGGCGAGCTCGAGTTGGCGCACCACGTCGCGCTGCACCTCCCGCGTCGCCGTTGCGGTGAAGGCGGCAATCGGGACACCCGGAAACTCGCTCCTGAGCTCACCGAGGCTCCGGTAGTCGGGGCGAAACTCGTGGCCCCACTCGGAAATGCAGTGCGCCTCATCCACGGCGAAGAGGGAGACCGGTGAGCCGCCGGCGACCGAAGCGGCGCCCTCGGCCTCGCTCCGGTCGCCGCGTAGACGGTGCAACTCTGCCCGGAACGCCGGCTGCGCAAGGCGCTCGGGCGCGACGTAGAGGAGCCGGATCTTCCCGGCCGCCAGGTCCCGCCAGGTTGCGCGCGCCTCTTCCGGCGGAAGCGAGCTGTTGAGGAAGGCGGCGGCAATTCCGTTCTCCCTGGCGGCATCGACCTGGTCTTTCATGAGGGAGATAAGCGGGCTCACGACAATTGTCAGCCCTCCGGCGAGCACGGCGGGAAGCTGGTAACAAAGCGACTTCCCTCCGCCGGTGGGAAGCGCCGCGAAGACGTCGCGACCGGCAAGGATAGCCGAGACAATCTCATGCTGGTGGGGTCGAAAGGTGGAGAAGCCGAAGTGTGTCTTCAGCCCCGCCGAAAGCTCGTTAGGCGAATGTTCTGATGATTGCGCCTCCGCCATTGCACCGACAATAGCGAAAAGTGGCCCGTGCCTCAAGGCGCCGACCGCGTGCTACAATCAGCAAATGAGCATTCAAGACGACATCAAACGAATCCAAGACGAAGAGGAGCGCCTGCAGTTCGAGCGCTTTGACTACGATCTGGCACACCGGATCGGCCTGGCGCTGTACGAAGCGGCGAAAGAGAAGAGCTTGGGCATCGCCATCGACATCCAGGCCTATGGACAGCGGCTCTTCCACCTGGCCATGGCGGGCACCGCCCCGGACAACGACCGCTGGATCGAGCGGAAGGTTGCCGTTGTGCTCCGCTTCCACAAGAGCTCGCTCTTGGTCGGACGAAAGCTCGCTTCCGAGGGCATGAGCGTCGATGAGCGCTATTTCGTCGATCCGCGGGTGTACGTCCCGCACGGCGGCGCATTCCCCATTCGTCTCAAGGGAGCCGGCGTAATCGGCGCCGCAACGGTTTCCGGGCTCGCCCAGGAAGAGGATCACGCCCTCGTGGTTTCCGTCCTCGAACGCTTCGTCTGAGGATAGTCGCGGAGGCAGGAGATTTGGTATCTTGAGCCTTCACCTATGACAGATCAAACGACCCAGGAAATCAACAGGCGCCGCACTTTCGCGGTCATTAGTCACCCCGATGCGGGAAAGACAACTCTCACCGAGAAGCTCCTCCTCTTCGGAGGCGGCATTCATCAGGCCGGCGCGGTGAAGTCGAACAAGATCCGCCGCACTACCACCAGTGACTTCATGGAGATCGAGAAGCAACGCGGCATCTCCGTCGCAACCGCCGTCATGACCTTCGAGTACGACGGCAAGCTGGTGAACATTCTCGATACCCCGGGGCACAAGGACTTTGCCGAGGACACCTACCGAACGCTCTCCGCGGTCGACAGCGTCATTCTGGTCGTGGATTCCGCGAAGGGGGTCGAAGAGCAGACGGAACAGCTCATGAAGGTGTGTCGCATGCGCAACACGCCGGTCATCATCTTCGTGAATAAACTCGACCGGGAGGGGCTTCCTCCCTTCGAGATCCTCGACGAGCTCGAGGATAAGCTCTCCATCCGCGTACGGCCGCTGTCGTGGCCCATCAGCATGGGACAGCGTTTCAAGGGCGTCTACAATCTCGACCAATCGAACATCGATCTATTTCAGTCTGCCAAAACGCAGGTCGAAGAGGAGCGGATTCGCATAGACGATCTGGCGGATGAGCGCCTGGATGAGCGCCTCGGATCCGACGCCGACCAACTCCGGGAGGACGTTGAGCTGATTGAAGGCGTATACGAGCCCTTTGATGTCGATGAGTACTTGGCCGGTCGCTTGGCGCCGGTGTTCTTCGGCAGCGCCTTGAATAACTTCGGGGTGAGGGAGCTCCTCCACACCTTCCTCTCGGTCGCGCCGACCCCGCGACGGCGCGAGACGGACAGCCGAATGGTGGAGCCCGACGAGGAGCAGTTCAGCGGCTTTGTCTTCAAGATACATGCAAATCTCGATCCGAAGCACCGCGACCGGATTGCATTCATGCGGGTGTGCTCCGGGCGCTTTCAAAGGGAGAAGCCCTTCCGTCACGTGCGCCTGGGCAAGGACGTGCGGTTCTCCACGCTGTACAGCTTCATGGCACGGAAGAAGCAGACCGTCGACGACGCCTTCCCGGGAGACGTCATTGGGCTCTACGACCGGGGCAATCTCAAGATCGGCGACACCCTCACGGAGGGGGAGGACTTTTACTTCAAGGGCATGCCGAGCTTCTCCCCGGAAAACTTCAAAGAGGTCATTGCCACCGATCCCATGCGCTCCAAGCAGATCGACACGGGTCTGCGCCACCTCGTCGAAGAGGGAGTTGCGCAACTCTTCATCCAGGACAAGGGGCGCCGCAAGATCCTCGGCACCGTGGGCGAGCTCCAATTCGAGGTCATTAAGCACCGCCTCGAGCACGAGTACAACGCCGCCTGCCGCTTCGAGCGCCTGCCCTACGCCCGCGCGTGCTGGTTGACGGCCAAAGACCCGAAGGAGCTCGAACGCTTCAAACGCGTCAGGGAGCGACAGATCGCCTACGACAAGGACGGTATTCCCGTCTACTTTGCCGAGTCGGAGTGGATGGTCGATCAGGTGCGGCGCACCTACCCGGAGGTGGAGTTTCACTTCACCTCGGAGCTCCGCACCGACCAGTCGGACTACGCGCTCCGGACGGCGCGGGC
>CAYPTH010000013.1:35038-46262 GCA_964413635.1 uncultured Spirochaetaceae bacterium | reverse complement strand
TTCAAGTCCTTGAGAAAGCCGTCGCGATCGTCCGTAAGAGCCTCGCTCATGAGCGCGAACGCTTCCTTGTGGTCGGAAATTGCCCGCTCTTTCGTGAATACGCCGTTGTAGGAGCTCTGCTCGATCCCTCCGCCGTCCTGGCCGATCCGTTCCACAACGCCTTTGCCCAAGCTCTCCCGGGCCGGCATTTCGTACACCTCGTACTTGAGGGAGGAGCTCCCGCAGTTGATCACCAGGATCATCTTGCTGTTCTCGTGTGGTACTCGAGGCATTAGGACGACTCGTTTGCCGGCGCGAGCTCTTCGGAGAGACGAATATAGGAAGCACCGAGGTTGTAGAGGGCCTGGGCGTTCTCCGGTTCTTGCTCGACAACGCGGCTGAAGTCCTGCGCCGCGTCCCGGTAGTTGCCCAAGTCGTAGTTGGCCACCCCGCGGTTGAAGTAGGCGCGCATGTACCCATCCCGATTGGCAATGGCCTCGGTGAAATCTACGATCGAGGCTTCCACGTTGCCGCGACTGTACTCTGCTAAGCCGCGATTGTGCAGCACCTCGGCCTCGTTCTCCACGGCACCGAGCGCCTTGCTGAAGTCCTCGACCGCGGACGCAAACTCACCCAAGCGATACCGGGCGTTTCCTCGGTTGAAGTAGGCTTTGCCAAAGTCCTCGCGAAGGTCGATGGCTCTGGTGAAGTCCTCGGCGGCAGCTTCCACGTTGCCCAACTCGAGGTGAATGGTACCGCGGTTGTAATACGCGTCCGCAACGCTATCGTCCATCTCGATTGCTCGATTGTACGCCCGGAGCGCCTCCTCGTAGAGACCTTCATTGGCGAGGCTGTTGCCCTCATCAATGAGCTCCTGGAAACTCTGCGCCCAGCCCACGCCGGCTACCCAAATGAGAAGGATCGCCGCGGCGGCGGCGAGGCGCGTCAGTCGATTCGCCGTTGAACGGTGTTGCATGGCCATCTCCTTTGCATGTTCAGTGTAGCGCTTATCCCATTTGCGGTAAACTCGCGACGGTGCTTCTTTCCTCGGAAGTGCGGAGGTGATATGTTTCGCCTTGCATGCCTTCGCATCTCGCTCACACGGTATTCGCCAAGCACGCTTTCGACGCAGCAGGACTGCCATGGACCGCGGACGACGACGGCCGCGCCGTATTCGGGGCCCAAGGGCCCGACATCTTCTATCACAACCGTCGGACGAAGCCGTCGGGACTGCATTACGGCGGCCTGCTCCACCGAAAGAGCTACGGGACCTTCCTGGCAAACGTCGCGGCCTTTCTCAAGCGCCACGGTGATGAGCAGGCACACGCGGGACGTGACTATGTCTGCGCCGCCGCGACGCACGCCGTCCTCGATCGCGCCATCCATCCGTTTATCAACTACCATTCCGGATGGCACCGTCCGGGGGACAATCCGATCATGCGCTTTACACACGCCTTCCTCGAACGCCTCATTGATGTGGCTGTGGTCCACAGATTCTGGAAGTGCGAGGCGTGGGAGGTCGACTTCGCAGCGAGCGTTGACCTGGGCCCGGAGCTTCCCCGGGACCTCGAGCGCGCGATCCGCTACGGGCTCCGCGCCACCTACCCACGCGCTGGACGTGATCTGACCCTCTCCCGCAGACTCGCAAACGCGTACCACGACGCACGGGGATTTTACCATTACACCAACAAGGTCGATCCCGGCCATCTGCGCCGGCGAGCGGCGGAGACGGGGCTCAGCACCCGAGCGCTGACCGTCATTCATCCGCCGTGGCTGCCCGATAATATCGACTTTCTCAATGAAGAGCACCGCGAGTGGTCCCACCCCTGTGATGCGAACATGCGCTCCCGGGAGTCCCTTTGGGAGCTCTACGACCACGCCGTAGAGCAAGCCCAGGACGTCGTCGCTCACATTGCCACGACCTGGGATCGTCCGTCGACGCACACCGATGTCCTGGCTCAAACCGTACAATCCTGGGTCACGGACGTGAATCTTTCGGACGGGCTGGAGGAGAACGCAACCTGCCGGCGAGAGCACAGCGATCCTCTGCCCCTTCCGGAGTTCCTCGAAAAGCTTCGACGGGAATTGACTGAAGACGCCGGCACGTGAGCAGCGCACAAAAGATGGAGCTCACCACCGGGGCGAGCCCGGCGGCCTCCATTCTTTTTAGCTGTTTTTTTACATGCTTTCTTACTTACAAAGGGATGCGTTGTGGTGGCGTGTATTTAGTAGCGAAAGGCGTGCCAAGCACCCCAATCCGCATGCAAGTCGTTTTATTACAAGAAACTACCGCTCGGCGTGTACCATGCGGAGCAAGCAGGCGGCTATGCACTCTGCATAACTCGCCGGCGACTCTGCGTACAGACACTGCCCGTGCAAGGATTTACGCGAATCTAATGCAATGTGCATGACTATGCAATTTGCATAATCCGTATTGGAGGGGTGGTGGCTACTCGTCGGTCCTACTCGTCGGTCCTACTCGTCCGCCGGCTCAGAGTCGATTGGGAGACGCCGAGCATCCGCGCGGCAAGGCTCTGATTGCCGTTTGCGCGTCTGAGCGCCTCGCGAAGAAGGAATTCCTCCGCTTCCCGCAGCGTCGGAAGCGCCTCGGACTGCCCCCAGAGGCTTTCCGCGGTCGCCCCGATGCGGCTCCCGGGGCGCGCCTCATCGGAGACGTACTGGCGAAAGCATTCGGCGCTTATCGAGTCACCGGAAATGCGGCTCACACAATCGTACACCATGGACTGCAGCTCTCGGACATTACCGGGAAAGGGATAACTCGCGAGCTCGCGGATTACCTGCGATGCAATCCTCGGCCGAGGGCGACCCAGATTTTCCGCCGCCTCCGCGGCGAAGTGTTTGAGGAGCAAAGGGATATCCTCTGGGCGCTCTCGCAGTGGCGGCACGTGTACCCGGTGTGCGGTGAGGCGGTAGTAGAGATCACGCCGAAAGCGGCCCCCCTCTTGGGCATCCTGGAGATCGGCGTTCGTTGCGGCCACCACACGAATGTGAGCCTCCCGCGGCGTATCCGCCCCGAGGGGATAGTACTCGTGCTCTTGCAGTAAGCGGAGGAGTTTGATCTGCACGCTCGACTGGAGATCCCCAATCTCATCCAAGAAGAGCGTACCACCTCGCGCCTGCTCGACCAGTCCGCGCCGGCTGCCGGAAGCGCCGGTATAGGCGCCGTCGAGGTGGCCAAAGAGGGTGTCGGAGAACATTGCATCGTCCAAACCGGAAACGTTCACCGCTACGAAATCACCTTCCTTCCGCGAGGCAGCGTGGATGGCCCGGGCAAGCAACTCTTTGCCGGTTCCGCTCTCGCCGGTAACGAGGATCGGCCGGGGGCTCGGGGCCACTGCCTCGATGTACCGAAAGAGCCGTCTCACGGTGGCGCTGTTCGTGACAATGTCGGAGAAGTACTCCGGATTCCGCGGCTCAACGTCCTCTCCCGCCGTCGCCAGAATATCGACCTGGTCCTGGAGGTCACGGATCTTGAGGGCGTGATTGACGGCGTTGGCCAGGCGATTCGAGTTCACCGGTTTCGTGAGATAGTCGAATGCGCCGTGCTTCATACACGAGACTGCCGTGTCGACGCTGTCCTCGCTCGTCAGAACGAGGACCGGGACCTGCGGAAACTCCGCAGTGATCTCAGGTAGCAACTCCTCGCCACTGATGAAGGGCATCTTGAGATCCAGGAGCGTGATGCTGATCGACTCGTTTCGAAGCAAGGGCATGACCCGGCGGCTATCCTCGCAGGTGCGTACATTGCCGAAACCGTGCTCGCGAAGGACGGTCGCGTAGAGCTCGGTGGCAACGGGGTCGTCGTCCACCACCAGTATTGCGGCGTCGTAGAGGCTAGCGTGGGACATCTGCAGATACCCGCTCAACGTGCTGTTGGTAGATTCGGATGAAGCGGCGGTCCAGGCGATCCTTGACCCGGAAGGCAAGACGTCCCTTAAACGGAATACCCCATTTCATGGCGACACCGCGACCATCCCCCATGTTGAGGGCGAACAGATAGTGTTCCTGAGGGTGGTACTTCTTCAGCGTCGCATCCGGGTCGGCGAGAACGCGCTGCACGTTCGTATGAAGGATGGGCTGTTGTCGAACCGCGTGGACACCAACGCGCGAGATGCGCCGCGGTTCAAAGGCCGCACAATCGCCGGCGCCGAAGATGCGTGGCGAAGCGAGGCTTTGAAGCGTATTTGTTACAAGGAGGCCGCCGTCTTGCGCAACGGGAAGACCGGAGTCTCGAAAGAGACGTGGGGGCCGCACCCCGGTGGCCAGTAGCACCACATCGGCCGGGAAGAAGCTACCGCCGTTTGTATGGACGCCCTCTGCTTCGATGTGTGAGACCCGCGCGTTGTAGACAAGCTCAACGCCGCGACGCACCAATGAGTGGGCTACGTTTCCCCGGAAGCTTCGGGGCCGGTCGCCGAGAAGCGTTGAAGCGCACACAACGGTGACGGACAGGCGTGCCGGCGCCTCCGGAACCGCGCAGGTGTGCGCAAGGCGCCACACATTCCCTGCCAGCTCCGCCGCAGCGGGGCCGCAGCCAACGACAAGCACTCGCGTCCGACCGGCCGCAAGAAGCTCGAGGAGCCGCTCCCGCGCTTTGAGGAGTTTGTAGATCGGCTTGGTTCGATACACCACACGATTCCACAGCGTCTCATCCGAAACGGGAACCGCGCCTTCCGGTACAGTACTCCCGATGTTGCAGGAAAGCACGTCGTAGGATAGCCGCGTGCCTTCGCCGAGCTCGACGGTCTGCGCCTCCGCATCTATTCGCGTCGCCTCGGCTTCCACAAAGCGCCCGCCTCCCCCTTCGACGAGGCGACGAGCATCGACTTGGAGATCCTCCGGCGCGTACAGGCACCCCATGACCCCGGGCGCCATGCCTGAGTAGTACTGCGTTGCCGACGGAGAGACCAAGGTCAGGTGAATGCCCTTATCCGTGAGCTCGCGGCTGCGAGCCAGCACGTAGAGGTGCGTGTGACCGCCGCCCAACAATACCAGTGATTTCTCCGTCATATCGCTTCGCCTCCTGGTATGATACGGAAGGACGACCATACCAGCAACGGCTTGTTTCGTCAGTCGGCAGCGTCGCTTGACCAGCAATTCTAAGTCTGGGGCGGTGAATCAGATCACAGTGGACGATATTCCGCTTAGAAAGCGCATCAACCCCGATTCGCACCCCAGACTTAGAATTGCTCTTGCTTGACGCACCCTTTTCTGCCGACTATTGTCCTGAGCATGCGGATTCGCTACAACGCGCCTGTTACGCTGACCTACGCCCTGCTTTCAACCATTGTGCTCGCTCTCGACCAGCTCCTCGGGGCCGGTCTCACCCGCTCAGTCTTTTCCATTGGCCCATCCATGGATCCGGCGAATCTCCTCGACTGGGTGCGCCTCTTCACCCACGTAATTGGTCACGCGAACTGGGCGCACCTGCTGACGAATTTCGCCTTCATTCTTCTACTCGGACCGATCTTGGAGGAGAAGTACGGTTCCGGGGGCTTGCTCTTCATGATGGCCCTGACAGCTCTTGTTACCGGACTTCTCAACGTGATCTTCCTCAGCACCGGACTTCTCGGTGCGAGCGGCGTCGTATTCATGATGATATTGCTCGTCTCCTTTACCAATATTCGCGCCGGAGAGATTCCTCTGACCTTCATTCTCATTGTCATTCTCTACTTGACCCGGGAAGTCGTGAGCGCGATCCGAGAAGATACGATATCCCAATTCGCACACATTGTTGGCGGCGTTTGCGGAAGCCTTTTCGGCTTCGTTCGACCGCGGAAGAGCTAGGCGCCCCCTCACCGGCGGCGCTGGAGTAGAACTCGTATGCTGCAACCATCCCTTGTTTCTAAGGTGGAAGAGCTTTCAGAGCGCTTCACCGAAATCGAAAACCTCATCTCCGATCCGGATGTATTGAAGGACCCGAAGCGCTACAAGGAGCTCATGCAGGAACACTCCCATCTGTCGGAGATCATCAGCGCGTTCAATGAGTACAAGTCGCTCGTGGACCAGCTCTCGGATGCCAAGCAGGTGTCGGAAGACGAGAGCGATCCCGAGATGCACGAAATGGCGGAGCAGGAAACGGGGGAGCTCGAAAAGAAGCTAAACTCCCTGAGTCAACGCATTCGCCTGCTCTTGGTGCCGAAGGATCCACTGGACGGCAAGGACACCATCATGGAGATCCGCGCAGGCACCGGAGGGGATGAAGCGTCCCTCTTCGCGGCGGACCTCTACCGCATGTACAGCCGATACGCGGAGCGGCACAAGTGGAAGATCGAGGTGCTCAATTCGAGTCCGACCGAGGTCGGCGGTTTCAAGGAGATCACCTTCTCCATCTCCGGCAAGGAGGTTTTCGGCAACCTCAAGTACGAGAGTGGAGTACACCGCGTGCAACGCGTTCCAACAACGGAGTCCGGCGGGCGGATCCACACCTCGGCGGTGAGCGTGGCGGTGTTGCCGGAGGCCGAGGAAACCGACATTCAGCTCAGCAACGAGGATCTCCGCATCGACGTGTTCCGCTCCTCCGGCCCCGGCGGCCAGAGCGTCAATACCACGGACTCCGCCGTTCGGGTGACTCACATTCCAAGCGGCTTGGTGGTCAGCTGCCAAGACGAGAAGTCGCAGCACAAAAATAAGGCAAAGGCGCTTCGGGTGCTCAAGGCGCGACTCTACGAGATGGAAGAGCAGAAGAAGCAACAGGAACGGGCCTCCGCGCGAAGGAGCCAGATCGGCTCCGGCGACCGCTCCGAACGTATCCGGACCTACAATTTCCCCCAAAACCGCGTCACGGACCATCGCATCAACCTAACCTTGTACAAGCTCGACAGTGTCATGCAGGGAGAGATCGATGAAGCCGTCGAGGCGCTGAAGATCGCCGACCGCGAAGAGAGCTTGAGCGCGGAGACATAGGAGATAGAGCCGCGTAGCGCCGCCACAGGCGCCACGGGACACGCGCATGACCGTCCGTGACACTCTCCGTGAGGCAACCCAGCGCCTCCGCAGCGAAGGAGTCGAAACCCCGCACCTCGACGCAATGGTCCTGCTCGCCTATTGCTTGGGCGTCGAGAAGGAACGGCTCTTCGCTCAGCCCGAGGGAAACGTCCCCCCCTCGGTCCAGGATGCCTTCGCAAGTGCAGTGAACAAGCGACTCGCCGGCCTTCCCGTCTCCTACATTCGCCGTCGCAAGGAGTTCTACGGCCGCGACTTCTACGTGGATGAGCGCGTTCTCGTCCCCCGGCCGGATACGGAAACCCTGGTCGAGACCGCCATAGAGCTCCTTGACTCCGAGCCGCGGTTCAAGCGGCTGCACGACTGCTGCACCGGCTCCGGGTGCATCGCCATAACCATCAAGGCTGAGCGCCCGGGACTCGTTGTATCGGCAAGCGACGTCTCGCCCGGGGCGGTGGAGGTGGCGGAGCTAAACGTTGCGCGGATTCTCGGAGGCGGTGTGGCCCTGCACGTTGCGGATCTCCTGGAGGAGGTGGACGACTGCGACGTGATTACGGCGAATCCGCCCTATGTAAGGCGAGAGGAGTATCGAGCCCTCGCGGAAGCTCGCTGGCCCGAGCCGTCGGAGGCCCTCGATGGCGGCGAGGACGGCCTGGACGTGCTGAGGCGATTGATTCCCGATGCCTTTGATCGACTTCGGCCAAATGGTTATTTTCTATGCGAAATCGGGTACGATCAGGGTGAGGAGGCAAGAAAGCTTGCCTGTCAATGCGGATTTGATTCGATAAGAATAATACGGGACCTTGGAGAACGCGACCGCGTACTCCGTGCCCGACGATAAGGCGTAGATGAAGGCGTAGATGGTAGAGACCCTCGGACAGTTCGAACAGAAGCTCACACTTTACTCAGAAGAAGACCGCAAGCAGATTATTGCGGCGGGAAAGCTGTCCAAGCATCTCCACGAGGGACAGTACCGCGAAAGTGGTGCACCCTACTTCACTCATCCCCTTCAGGTTGCAGAGATTCTTGTTGATCTACGCCTCGACCCCACCGCCGTCCAGGCAGCTCTGCTCCACGACGTTCTCGAAGACACCGGCAGGACCCGGCAGGAGCTACGGCGGCAATTCGGACGCGAGGTCGAGCTCCTGGTCAACGGCGTCACGAAGATCGCATCCGTGAAGGCGAAGAACAAGAACATCCAGGAAGTGGAAACGATCCGAAAGATGCTCTTCGCCATGGTGAAGGACATCCGGGTTATCCTGATCAAGCTTGCCGACAAGCTTCACAACATGCGCACCCTCGAGCACAAAAGCGATCCCTCCCGGCGAAAAGAGATTGCCCAAGAGTGTTTGGACATCTACGCTCCCTTGGCGGGGCGACTCGGTATCTCGTGGATCAAAGACGAGCTCGAAGACCTTTCTCTCAAGCAGTTGAATCCGCGGAGCTACGAGCACATCAAGGCCTTCGTAGCCCAGAAGAAAGGACAGCGCGCCGATTACCTCTTCCGCGTCGAGAACGACATTACCGATGCCGCCAAGGAGTCGGGGATGGACGTGGAAGTCGAGACGCGGGCGAAGCACTTCTACTCCATCTATCAGAAAATGAAGCGACGAAATAAGTCGCTCGACGAAATCTACGATCTCCTTGGAATTCGCATTCTCTGCCGCAATGATGCCGAGTGCTACAGCATGCTTGGAATCGTCCACCGTCTCTGGCCGCCAATTGAGGGACGCTTCAAGGACTACATTGCCATGCCGAAAGCCAACAAGTATCAGAGCCTCCACACCACGGTGCTCTGCTACGGGGGCAAGATGATCGAGATCCAGATTCGGTCACACCTCATGCATCGCACCGCCGAGTACGGGATCGCAGCTCACTGGCTCTACAAGGCGGCAAGCGGAAGCGAGCGCCACGCCCATTCGGACTTGCAGATCATTCACCGCGTCAAGGATCTCAACGGCCAACGAATCACCTCCAGCGAGTTCCTGGACGAGATCAAGCGTGAGCTGCTCAAGGATACCATCTACGTCTTCACGCCGAAGGGAGATGCGATCCAACTCCCTCGCGGTGCCACCGCAATTGACTTTGCCTACCACATCCACACGGAGGTGGGAAATCACACCTCCGGGGCGAAGGCGGACGGATCGATCATCCCCTTGAAGACAGAGCTCAAGAACACCCAGGTCATTGAGATCATGACCTCGCCCCAGGCGCATCCACACCTGAGTTGGCTTCGCTACGTGAAGACCGGGCGTGCACGCTCCAAGATCCGACACTGGCTCAACCGCCACGACGAAAGCCTCATTATCGATTCCAGCGTCGTCGCCCGGAAGCAGGCGGATCATCCGCACCACAGCGCCCTCCCGAAGAAGGAGGAGCACAAGTCCCCGAAGCGCTTCGTTGATCGTCAGAAGGTGGGCGTCCGAATCGGCAACGAGCGTAACGTCATGATCAGCTTCGCCCAGTGCTGCAGCCCAAGTACCGGCGACGACATCATCGGCTACATATCTCGGGGCCGAGGCATTATCGTGCACCGCCGCGACTGTAAGAACCTTCGCTACATCTCAGACCTCGATGAGCGCACCATTGAGGTGGAGTGGGAGACCGTTTCTCCCCGCGCCACCCGACGCTTCAAGGTTACCGCCCACCGTACGTCGGACCTCTTTTCCGAGATCGAAGGCGCGGTCCGAAAGGTCAACGGACACCTGATCGAGGGCAAGATCGAAGAGAACCTCTCCGGCAATCTGGAAGCGTCGTTTACTCTGGAACTGGACCGACGGGAAGACGTGAAGAAGCTCATGAAGCGCATTCGAACGGTTCCGTCGGTGATGAACATCCAGGACATGACCGCTCACAACACCGAGCAGGTCGCGTATTAACCACACTCTCTCGAAGGAGGAGATCATGGCCCAAGTAACGTTTAAGGGAACCCCAGTGCATACCGTCGGCGAGCTTCCCAGCAATGGGAGCGCCGCGCCCGACTTCACCCTGACGAAAGCCGACATGTCCGACGTTTCCCTCCGCGACTTCGCGGACAAGAAAAAGATCCTCAATATTGTTCCGAGTCTGGACACCGGGACCTGCGCGGCTTCGGCTCGCCGCTTCAACGAAGAGATCAAGAAGCACGGCGACGCAGTGGTTCTGACCGTAAGTGGTGATACCCCCTTCGCCCAGAAGCGCTTCTGTGAAGCATCGAACATTGACTCCGTTGTGACCCTGTCACAGCTGCGCAATCGCGAGTTCGGCGAGAACTACGGCGTAACCATGACCGACGGTCCATTGGCCGGGCTTCTTGCGAGAGCGGTGATAGTTCTGGATACGAACAACAAGGTGGAGTATACCCAACTCGTACCCGAGATCGCCAACGAGCCCGACTACGAAGGCGCCCTCGCCGCGGTCGACAAGCTCTAAGGAACGTATGACACGCCTTGGAATCATTGGCTACGGCCACATGGGCCGGGCAATCAAGGGTGGACTGGCCCGGGACAACGACGATCTTCAGGTCGGTGTTGTCGAAAAGGATGCCGCTCGGCGTTCACAGGCGGTCGAACACGACGGGGCGGAGGACTTCACCGAGCGTATCGCTAAGATCGGTGAGTGGGCCGATATCGTTGTCCTTGCCATCAAGCCGCAGGATCTTGCCGAGCTCGCCGAATCACTTGGCAGAGACTTGCAGAGCGCGAACCTCGTCAGCATTCTTGCGGGCACGCCCATGGACACCATCGATGGTCTTCTCAAACCGCGGCGACTGTGCCGATTCATGCCGAACTTGGCCGCCCTGGTCGGCGAAGCCGCGGTCGGAGTGAGCTTCGACCGCGGTGAGAGCACGAGAGACGGGGAGTTCCGAGAGCACGCGCTGGCCACCGCCCGCGCCATGGGAACCCCCGTTGAGTGCAAGGAAGAGCTTCTTGCCGCAATCACCGGCGTGTCCGGGTCGGGCTTGGCCTACGCATTTCGCTTCATCCACGCCCTCGCCCTCGGCGGAACCTACGAGGGACTCACCTACGAGCAGGCTCTCACAACAGCGGTCCAGATGGTCAAGGGTGCCGCAACCCTCTTGCAAGGAAACGGCGAGCACCCGGAGGCCATGCTCAGCAAAGTTACATCCCCCGGGGGGACCACCATTGCCGGGGTGAAGCAACTCGAAGAGGGGGCCCTCACCGATGCCGTCATGAACGCGGTCTCGGCGGCCGCCGAGCGTGCCCGGGATATGGAGTAGCGGCACCCCCCCCCCCACCCCCCCCCCCCCGCGCCGCACCCGCGGGGTGGCAGGCTCCCC
>CAYPTH010000013.1:0-35028 GCA_964413635.1 uncultured Spirochaetaceae bacterium | reverse complement strand
AGGGGGGGGGCCCCCCACCCGGGCGCCCAAGGGGCCGGTGGGGGGGGGCGGGGGGGGGGCGGGGGGGGGGGGGGGGCGGCGCCGCCCGCGCCGCCGCCGCCGCACCCAGCGCCGCACCGGCGGGTTGGCAGTCTCGCCGGGCGCGGCTATGATGCGCGCATATGCTCGACCTGAAGTTCGTCCGCGACCACGTGGACCGTGTCAAAGAGAATGTCCACAAACGACACGTAAACGCCGACCCCGAACGCGTCGTAGCGCTCTACGACCAGCGAAACAGCGTCCTCCGGGAGCTCGAAGAGCTCCGCGGCAAACGCAACGAGAACGCCAAGCGCATGAAGGGGAAACTCTCCGAGGCGGAGCGCCAACGCCTGATCGAAGAGGGCAAGCGTCTCAAGCAGGAGATTCCGCAGCGCGAGCAAGACCTATCCGACCTCGAAGTGCAGCTGAACGAGGAGGCGGGGAAGCTTCCGAACATGACGCACCCCGACGTTCCGCTCGGCGAGGACGATACGGCCAACAAGGAGCTCCGCCGGGTGGGGACCCCGAGGGCGCGTGAAACGTGGATGCGCGATCACGTAGAGATCGGCCAATCCCTCGATCTCATCGACTTCGAGACGGCGGCCAAGGTCTCCGGCGCCAAGTTTTACTACCTGCGCAACGAGGCGGTCTTCCTGGAGCTCGCCCTCGTCCGGATGGCCATGGACATTCTTACCGAGCGCGGCTTCACTCCAACAATTACCCCCGACATTGCCCGACAAGAAGTTGCGCAGGGTACCGGCTTCAATCCCCGTGGACCCGAGAGCAATATCTACGCCTTGGAGAATGAGGATACCTGCCTCATTGGGACGGCGGAGATCACCCTTGGCGGCTATCACGCAGGGGAGCGATTTCAGGGCGAGCAACTGCCCATTCGTCTCGCCGGCTTTTCCCATTGCTTCCGGAGAGAAGCGGGAGCGGCGGGGCAGTTCTCCCGGGGACTGTATCGGGTACACCAATTCAGCAAGGTCGAGATGTTCGTATACGCCATGCCCGAACAGTCCGAAGCCGTGCTCGATGAGCTCGTTGCCGTGGAGGAAGAGATCTTCCAGAAGCTCGAGGTCCCCTATCGGGTGGTTGACGTTGCCGCCGGAGATCTCGGCGGACCGGCTTACCGCAAGTTCGATATCGAGGCGTGGATGCCGGGACGAGGTGACGCAGGCGACTACGGAGAGGTTACCAGCGCTTCGAACTGCACCGACTATCAAGCGCGGCGCCTCAACGTTCGAGTGAAGGGTGAAGACGGAAATCGCTTCGTCCACATGCTCAACGGCACCGCCGTTGCCGTCTCCCGCGCTCTGGTCGCGCTCCTGGAAAACCATCAGAGAGAGGACGGCTCGGTGCACATTCCGGAGGCCCTCCAGGCCTACACCGGATTCGATCGCATAGCGAGATAGGGACGCGTTCGGAGGGTCGCTCGAATGGATACGCGCAACGAGCGAGACGCCTTTAGCCCTTCAGCAGGACGGCCTGTAATCGTCGCCGAAGCGGGAACCGACCACCGAGGCGACCTCGGCCGCGGGCGCGCCCTCATTGAGGCCGCCAAAGATGCGGGAGCGGACTGCGTCAAGTTCCAGCACGTCTACGCGGATGAAATTGTCCACCCCCGGGCCGGTGCAATCCAAGCGGGCGGCCGGTCCATTCCCATCTACGAGCGCCTGAAAGCATCCGAGCAAGCGATTGAGTTTCTGGCTGCGCTCTTTGAGCACGCCCGTAGTCTCGATATCGTGCCGTTCGCCACCCCCTTCGGGGTGCGCAGCGCCCGGGAACTGCGCTCCCTCGACGCTCCGGCCGTGAAGATCGCCTCGCCGGAGCTCAACCACGTCGCCTTGTTGCGGGAGATAGCGTCCTTCGATGGTCCGGTGGTACTCTCCGCGGGCGTCGCTAACTTGGGCGATATCGAGGCGGCCCTCGCAGTAGTTCGCGAAACCGCCGTCGGGTACTCGACGGCGGAGAGTGGTTCCTCAAGCGGACGTCTGATCCATCTCCTCCACTGTGTTACCTCCTATCCAGCGCCGGAGGCTGAGTACAATCTGCGCATCATTCCGGCGCTCCGACAGATCTTTGGCCTCCCGGTGGGAGTCTCAGACCACAGCCGGGACGCGGAGGTGGTTCCAGCGGTGGCAACCGCCCTCGGCGCCTCCATGATCGAGAAGCACATTACCCTGGAACGGGACGGGGCGGGACTCGACGACGCAGTTGCACTGACACCGCGGGAGTTCGGCCGCCTGTGTAATCGGATTGCCGCCGTTGCCACAGGCGAAGGGAACGGTGACTCCGTTCTTGCATCCCTTCGATCCGAGTTTGGAGGAGACCGGATCTCGTCCATCTGCGGAGACGGGGTGAAGCGCCTCGCGCCGAGTGAGCACGCTATCTACGGACGGTCGAACCGCTCCATCCATGCAGTGGAGCGCATTCCAGCAGGGTCTCTCCTAAGCAATGAGAACTGCGCCATCCTGCGAACCGAGCAAGAGCTGCGGCCCGGAATCTCCCCTTTTCTCTGGGACTCAGTACTCGGGGCTCGAACGCTGCGCGCCATCCCCGCCGGCGAGGGCGTCGTGTGGGACGACATTTTACCGCATTGACGCGTGGGGCTGCGACGATACAATGAATAGCCATGGCGTCTGATTCATCTGAGTCGAACCCACAGAGCATTGCCCTGACGCTCGGTCCATACGTCTTCCATAAGCTGCGAATCGACAAATCGCAGACACGACTTCTCGTCGAGCATCATCAGCTCGTATGTACTCCGTATCGGCTCTCGTCCCGAGACGCGGTGCTCTTCGCGGTATTGAGTCCGGACGAAACCAAGTTCTTCGCCCAGCACGTCGGTGCCGCATGCGTTCTTCGGATCGCGTTCGCGACCAGCGGTAGTTCGGTCTCCCCGCAACTTCACAGCGAGGGTGTGCTCACCCGGGTAGGAGCGGTGCAAGGGCGGGAGAATGTGACCCTCTTCGCAATGCGCTTTACCAAGGTGCCGGAGTCGCTGCCCAAGCTGCTCTCGAACTTCAACCGACTCCTGCAGCATCTTCAATCCCGTTTCGCCGAGCTCCGTGAACAGCGCATTCCCATGGAGAGCCTGCGGATTCAGCAAGCCCTCGGGTACCGGAAGTATGCCGAGCTCCGGGTTCGCTCAAAGACGTACGCAGCCATCCCACGGGTCCTTGGAACCGATCGAGCGGAGCTTCGTCTCAATACGGCCCATATCGATTTTGCAGCGCATGATACCGGAACCCTTCGCCTCGACTTCAATGGCGGCATTGCGAAGATCTCTTGCACCGTCTCTGAGCTCGT
Organism: uncultured Spirochaetaceae bacterium; assembly: GCA_964413635.1. GTDB lineage: Bacteria > Spirochaetota > Spirochaetia > DSM-27196 > PWMO01 > CAYFQV01. The sequence goes on along the minus strand of CAYPTH010000013.1, from coordinate 31,698 downwards.
GAGCCAATACAGTCAGGCCACGGCGCACGTCGCCGTTGAACTGCACTTCGATCCTTTGTACGTTGAGATCCTCGATCGATTCTTCGCAATAATCGAGAAGGCGAAGGAGCGTGAGCCGGCGCCACAAGAAGAGGAAGCAGCCGAGGAGCTCACGGAGGAAGCGTGACAAGTACGCGGCAGTCCTCGTGCGCCTCGGCGGCAAGCGGGAGCGGGGCTGCGATTGAAGCGCGCGGAGGAAGGGTGAAACAGACACTCGCAATCCTCGGTGCCCATCCGGGTCGCCTTGCCGGTGACTCACATCTTCAGTAGACGCAGGATCACACCATGCAAGGCAGTTTCACACATCGACTCCAATGCGGCGTCAACCTCGCCGTGACGGCGCTCCTTGTCGGCTCCTGTGCCAATGCCCCTGAACATGTTCCGAAGGAGCTTCGCCCCGCCCCCTTAGCCGAGGAGGTGGCAGCATATGCCACAGGCGGTTCGGTGCACTACACCGTCGACCTGTCGCAATTCACCTCTGAGTACGGCTGCACGGTGCAGTTCGAGCTCTACCGTCCCGAACCGGCCGACTCGCACGTCGCGGTGATACTCGGCCACGGATTCACGCGAGATCGCTCCAACACCCGCGGGTGGGCGCGCCTCTGGGCTTCACGGGGCATTACCGTCGCTATACCGAGCTTGTGCAACTCGACGCTATTGAACGGGCACCACGACCGCAACGCAGAGGACATGCTGGCCCTCGCTCGTATTCTCGAAGAGCGCGGTATCGCTGAGCGTTTCATCTACGCGGGACACAGTGCCGGGGGCCTTTCCGCCCTCCTCGCTGCACGACAGGACCCTCGAGCAGTGGCCTATCTGGGGCTGGATGCGGTGGATTCCAATGGTCTTGCGCGCAGCGGCCGCGCTCAGTCGCTTCCAAAGCTGTTGCTCGCGGGAGATCCATCTCCCTGCAACGCAGGTAACAACATGCTCGCCGCGGTACCCGACTCAGATTTAACCATCACGCTCCGCATCCCCTTTAGCCGCCACTGTCATTTCGAGTGGCCCACCGACGCCGGGTGCATTGCCCTCTGCGGGAAGATCACTCCGGAGGAAAGCTCGGAGCGGGTCAAACAGAGGATTCGAGCGGTCGCGACGGCGTGGATCGAGCTCCACGCCGCGGATTGAGTCCTAGGCACAGGCCTGTCAACAGGCTTCCTGATACGTCACAGGAAATCTCGGAGCACCGTGTGGAGAATACCGCCATTTCGGTAGTACTCCACCTCCACCGGGCTATCAATACGACACACCGTGTCGAATTCGGTGGTCTTCCCGGTGGAGTCTGTCGCGCTCACCGTGACGGTTTGTCGCGGCTGGAGAGCATCGGAAAGGTGGATGGTGAAGGTCTCACTCCCATCGAGCCCCAGGCTCTTCACGGTCTCCCCTTCCTTGAGCTGCAGCGGAAGAATGCCCATGCCGACCAGATTGCTCCGGTGGATGCGCTCGAAAGACTCGGCAATGGCGGCACGGATGCCCAGGAGGAAGGGCCCCTTCGCGGCCCAGTCGCGGCTCGAGCCCATGCCGTAATCCTTGCCGGCAAGCACGATTGTCGGCGTACCGCTCTCCTTAAACTTCTGTGCCGCGTCGAAGATGCTCATGACCTCGCCGGTCGGTTGGTAGGTCGTGAAGCTCCCCTCGGTACCCGGCGCGAGGTGGTTGCGGAAACGAATGTTTGCGAAGGTTCCCCGCGCCATAATGCGATCGTTCCCTCGGCGACTCCCGTAGGAGTTGAAGTCCTTCTTCTCGACTCCCTTGGAAAGCAGGTACCGGCCCGCCGGCGACTTCGGGTCAATGGCACCCGCCGGGCTGATGTGATCGGTCGTAATGCTATCACCGGCCATGACCAGGACGCGGGCCCCCTCAATGGAGGAGATCGGCTCGGTTTCCAGCTTCATCCCCTCGAAGAAGGAAGGCTCCTGAATGTAGGTGCTGTCATCCTGCCACGGATAGAGGTCTGAAGAGGCGACATCGATATTGTTCCAGGTCTCGTTTGAGTCCTCGAGGCCGGCGTAGCTCCGAATGAAGGCCTCCCGGTCCAGAGCCTTCTGCACGTAGGAGGCAAGCTCGTCCTCGCTTGGCCACAGATCCTTGAGGTAGATCTCTTTCCCATCGGCATTTGTGGCAATCGGTTCCTTGTCGAGATCGATATCGACGTTACCCGCCAGGCCATATGCGACAACCAGCGGCGGCGAGGCGAGATAGTTCGCCTTCGTGTGCGGATTGATGCGGCCTTCGAAGTTTCGGTTGCCCGAGAGAACTGCGGCAACGACCAGGTCCTCGTCCTCAATAGCAGTTGCAATCGGTTCCGGGAGGGGACCGCTGTTCCCAATGCAGGTGGTGCAGCCGTAGCCCACGAGGTAGTAGCCGAGCTGCTCGAGGTACTCCATGAGACCCGTACGCTTGAGATACTCGGTGACCACCGTTGACCCGGGAGCGAAGCTCGTTTTCACGTAGGGCTTGGTCGCAATGCCCGCCTCGACGGCGTGCTTGGCCAGGAGACCGGCGGCAATGAGCACCGAAGGATTCGACGTGTTCGTGCAGCTCGTAATGGCGGCAATCACCACATCGCCGTGGGTGAGCTCGGCAGAACCGGAACCGTTGAGACTCACGGGAACACGTTTCTTCACCGCTTCCCCTTGGACGGCGAAGCCTCGATCCTCAACCGGTGCAGTCAACGCCGCTTCCCAGGACTCTTTCACCCGGCTTACGGCAATCCGGTCCTGCGGCCGCTTCGGTCCGGCGACACTGGCCTCGACCGTGGACAGGTCGAGCTCGAGAACGTCCTCGAACTCCGGGTCGGGCGTGTCGTCGTCGCGAAAGAGCTCTTGCGCCTTGGCGTAGGCCTTCACCCGATCAATGACCTCTTCAGGCCGTCCCGTGGACCACATGTAATCGAGGGTTCGATCATCAACGGGGAAGTACCCAACCGTCGCCCCGTACTCGGGCGCCATGTTGGAAATCGTCGCTCTGTCGGGAACGGACATGGCGGAGAGTCCGGGACCGAAGAACTCCACGAACTTCCCGACGACACCGTGCTTCCGCAGCATCTCGGTGATGGTGAGAACCAGGTCGGTGGCGGTGATGGCCGGCCGGAGCTGCCCGGTGAGCTTCACCCCCACAACGGAAGGGGCAAGCATAAAGATGGGCTGGCCGAGCATTGCCGCCTCCGCCTCAATGCCCCCGACACCCCAGCCGAGAACGCCCAGGCCGTTGATCATGGGCGTGTGTGAGTCGGTACCGACAAGGGTATCAAAGTAGGCGAGCTTGCCACTTCCGGCGGGCCCGACTCCGGAGGCGCCGGGATCATCGGCAGCCTGCACCACCTTCCCCAGATACTCGAGGTTGACCTGGTGGCAGATACCGCTGGCCGGCGGAACGACGTGGAAGTTCTCGAAGGCCTTTGAACCCCATTTCAGGAACTCGTAGCGCTCTCGGTTTCGCTCGAATTCACGTTGGGCGTTTTGGCGCAGGGCGTCCGCGCGGTTGAAGAAGTCGACCTGAATGGAGTGATCGATGACGAGATTGACCGGTAGCTGCGGGTTGATTTTTGCCGGATTGCCGCCGAAACGTGCCATCGCGCTGCGCATAGCGGCGAGATCGACAACCGACGGGACGCCGGTGAAATCCTGCAGAAGGACCCTGGCGGGCTTGAAGGGCACCTCAATGGTGCCGGGATTCTTGGGATCGTAGCTTGCCAGCGCCGCAACGTGGTCCGCGGTGACGGCGCGCTCGTCTTCGCGGGCTGCGTTGCGTATGACCGACTCCAGGAGTATTCGGATCGAAAACGGCAGGCGCGAGACGCGCTCGTGTCCACCTTTCGAGAGTGCGGGGAGGCTGAAGTAACGAAAACTGTCCGACCCTATCTTGAGGTCTCGGATCAGATCTGATGGTGCGGGTGTTGCCATGTAAGAACTCCTTATACGACAGGGATCATAGTGAGTCGGCCTGTTCACTTCAATACGGGCTCATGCTATAGTGGCCGCTGAATCGGTCCCTGACTGATTACCCCAGGACAAAATATGGAGGCCATATGGCAAGCGGCAAGGCGACGACAGAAAGCACCACCGCAGCACTCCTCGAAAGCTACCGATACATGGTTGCCTCTCGCGAAATTGACCTCATTGAACAGGAGTTCACCGGCCGTGGGGAGGCGTTTTTCCATGTCTCCGGCGCCGGTCACGAAGCGACCGCCCTCCTGAACCATTTCCTCATTCCTGAAGACTGGCTCCACGTCCACTACCGAGACAAGGCGCTCATGCTGGCGCGGGGGATTGCAATTGAACAGTTCTTCTTGAGCACCTTCAACAAAGACGGATCACACTCTCGGGGTCGACAGATGAACGCGCACATGAGCGCACCGGATCTCAACGTCCTGAGTTTGGTTGGTCCCGTCGGCAACAGCGCTCTTCAGGCCGCCGGCGTCGCTTCCGTCGTGAAGGATAAACCGGAACGCCCCATTGTCCTGTGCGGCCTCGGGGAAGGGATGACACAGCAAGGCGAGGTCCTCGAAGGCATTGCCCACGCAGTTCGGGCGGAACTACCGGTCCTCTTCATGGTGCAAGACAACGCCTTTGCCATTTCGACCAAAACCAAAGACCAGACCTTCTATAACACGCCTCAGGGACAGCTCGAAGAGTTCTACGGTCTTCCCATCCGCCGCGTGGACGGCAGAAAGCCCGCGGAGGTCTACGACGCCCTTTCGACGGTTGTGGCGAACATCCGTGAGTCCCGCCGCCCCGAGATCGTCGTCTTCGAGGTAGATCGCCTCTCAAACCACACCAATGCCGACGACCAGCGCATGTACCGTACGGCCGACGAGATCGAGGCGGTAAAGCAGGGTGGTGACCCGCTGGTCTTTGCGAAGCAGCACCTCGTCGAAAACGGCGTCTCCGAGAGTCAATTGCAGGAGCTCGAGAAAGAGGTGCGCGAGCAGGTTCGCGCCGACGCATACGCCGCGCAACGAAGCCCCGACCCAGAACCCATTCACACCGCCGTGAAACCTCTCGAGGCGCGCTTCCACGATCCGGCCGGCGAGTATCGCGGTTCGGCCTCCAGTGCCAACGGGCAAAAGCCCGTCACCATGCTCGAGGCCATTCGCGAGGTTCTCAACAGTCGCTTGGACAAGGACGAGCGCGTACAGCTCTTCGGCGAGGACATTGAGGACCCGAAGGGTGATGTCTTCGGCATCACAAAGGGCCTCACCGACCGCTACCCCGGCCGAGTGAAAAACTCCCCCCTCGCGGAGGCGAGCATCCTCGGCGTCTCGATCGGGCAGGCCCTTGCCGGCAAGCGTCCGGTGGCCTTCCTGCAATTCGCCGACTTTCTGCCGATTGCCTACAATCAGATCTTCTCCGAGCTCGGCAGCATGTGGTGGCGCTCCGACGGCGCATGGGAGGTTCCCGTCATCGTCATGATCACCTGTGGCGCCTACAAGCCCGGCCTCGGCCCCTTCCACGCCAGCAGCATGGAAGCCATTGCCGCACACACCCCGGGTGTCGACGTCTTTATGCCGTCCACCGCCGGCGACGCCGCGGGAATGCTCAATGCAGCATTCGAGTCGGGCCGCCCCACCCTCTTTTTCTACCCGAAGAGCGTACTCAACGATAGGGAAAACGCAACCTCCCCGGATGTGGCGAAGCACTTCGTTCCAATCGGGAAGGCACGAACCGTCCGAGAAGGCTCGGATCTCACCTTTGTCGGATGGGGAAATACGGTCGGCCTCTGCAGCAAAGCGGCGGAGTCGCTATCGGCTGTCGGCGTAGAGAGCGAGGTCATTGACCTCCGGAGCATTGTCCCTTGGGACGTTGATGCAGTTGTTCGAAGTGCCGAGAAGACGGGCCGCCTGATCGTTGTCCACGAGGACAACCACACCGCCGGCATGGGCGGGGAAGTTCTGGCCACCGTCGGTGAGCGAAGCGCCCACCGCATTGAGATGCGCCGAGTCACCCGCGGCGATACCTACGTCCCCTGCAACTTCGGCAACCAGCTCGAGGTTCTGCCCTCGTACAAGCGCACCCTCGAGACCGCCGTCGACCTCCTTGGAGGCGAAATTCACTGGAAACTCCCGGAGGCTGCCCAAAAGGGGACCTACCTGGTTGAGGCGATCGGTTCGAGTCCCTCGGATGAGTCGATTACGGTCATCGAGTGGCACGTCGAGCCGGGCAAGGAGATCTCCTCCGGCGAGATTATTGCCGACTTGGAAGCCGACAAGGCGGCGGTTGAGCTGCGCTCACCCGTCGACGGGAACGTGCTGGAGCTCCTCGTCGGTCAAGGCGACATGGTTAAAGTCGGCACACCCATTGTGAAGGTGAAGACCGAGGAGTCCGAGAACGAGGGAAGCCTCAAGCAGCCGACCAGGGAAGAGCCGGGTGAGCCGATCATTACCGGTCTGGAAGCGGCGACCGTTGCGCATTCCGCCGCAAAGCCCGGCGCCACGGCGGCCCGCACAAGCGGCGGACGCGCCGGCGCAGAGGAGCTCACCATTGGCGTCGCCGGTGTAGCCGGCGTAAAGGGCTCGCGACTGGTCACCAATGAGGAGATCGTCGCGAGCATCGCCGACTGGGAGCCCGACGACGTCGTAAAGCGCACCGGTATCGAGACCCGCTACTGGTTCGGCGAGGGGGAGAACGGTGTGTCCCTCGGAGTTGCCGCAACGCGGAAGCTCCTCAGCGGCCTCAGCCTCAGCCGGGACGACATCGACATGATTATCGTGGCCACCGAGACTCCGACCTTTCACACGCCGTCCATGGCGACCCTGATCCAGCTGGAGCTTGCCGCGGGGGATGAGTACTTGGTGCCGGCCTACGATGTGAACGCCGCGTGCACGGGCTACCTCTACGCCTTGCAGAACGCCTACGACATGATCTACACCAATCCGTCGCAGAACGTGTTGGTCGTCACAACCGAGTCGTTGTCGCCGCGGATCGAGCCCACGGATCCCGGGACGGCGCCGATCTTTGGTGACGCCGCAACCGCCACGCTGGTAACCGCCCGCGGTATCGGAGCGGGAGCCGGCGCGCAGGGTCGCGCCTCCGCGCCGATTCGCGCCAAGCTGCACCGCCCCTATCTCGGCGCAAGCGGCGAGGATGGCTCGCTCCTCAAAGTGCCCTCCGACGAAGGGGAGAAGATATCGATGAACGGCCCGAAGGTCTTCGTTGAGGCGGTCCGCGATTTGATCTTGAGTCTGCGACAGGCCTGCGAGATTGCCGGCATTACGGAGCACGACATCGACCTCATTGTACCCCACCAGGCGAACCAACGGATCATCAACGCGGTGCGCCAGCGCATGAAGGCGCCTCGCGAGAAGATGTACTCCAACATTCGCTACAACGGGAACACATCCTCGAGTACCATTCCACTGTGCTTGGAAGAGATCCTTCCTGAGCAGAACGATCACCGCTACCTCGGGCTCACCGCCTTCGGCGGCGGATTCACCTTTGGCGGAGCGATCCTGGAGATGCAGAAAGGCTAGTGCTCGTGGAAAATCACGTCCTTCGCCACGAAGACGGAATGCTCCGCTGCCCCTGGTGCGGCACCGACGAGCTCTACGTTCGCTACCACGACCAGGAGTGGGGCGTACCGGTCCATAACGACCGGCGCCACTTCGAGTTCCTCATCCTCGAGGGTGCACAGGCGGGCTTGAGTTGGCGAACCATCCTGGGGCGCCGCGAAGGCTATCGACGCGCCTTCGCGAGCTTCGATCCTGCCGCCGTGGCCCGATTCACCGAAGAGGACCAGGCTCGCCTGCGCGAGGACAGCGGCATTATTCGCAACCGCAAGAAGATTGCCTCTGCCGTGACCAATGCGCAACACTTCCTCAATGTCCAGGAGGAGTACGGGAGCTTCGACGCCTACATTTGGCGCTTCGTGGATGGCGAGCCGATTGTGAACGTCCGGCACAGTCTGGATCAGGTACCGGCCACTACCGAGCGCTCCGACGCCTTGAGCAAGGACTTGAAGGCGCGGGGATTTTCGTTCGTGGGGAGCACCATCATCTACGCTCACATGCAGGCGATTGGAATGGTGAACGACCACCTCGTCGACTGCTACCGGTACACGGAGCTCTCCGGTGCGCGATAGACCGACCGGGCCCGAGGGAAGCGGGCGCCGGGGGCACGGCGGTCGCCTTCGGCGCACCGTCATGACCGGCCTGCTCTTTGTGCTTCTCTCGAGCGCCGTCGCTGCGCAGCAGGACTTCACCCTATACCCGGTGTTCATTGCCCCGGGGGCGCCACGCTACACCGTCACGACGCGCTTCAACCTGGGCAGACACGACGGCGGAACCTACCGCGGTCACGTCTATCGGGAACGGCGGGCCACGTTGCGCGACCGGAGCCAGGGCGCGCTCCCTGCGGAGTACCGAGGCGAGCTGTATCAATACGAGCAAACGCTGAGGAACCAACTCTCGGTGGCCAAGCGCGTCGACCGGTCTCGGGACGTGACGGTCACCTTGCACGGGGACGGCTTCTACGAAGCGCCGCCGGCGCAGCCCCTGCCCTACCGCCGCGGCTTTCCGGTGATCCCCCGTGAGAGCATTGAGCCAGGAGACCGCTGGGAGTCCCCGGGATGGATGCTGGTTGATCCTCTGTGGAAGGGAACGTACACGCGGGTCGACTTCTACGCAGGCTACACCTACGAAGGTGTGACCCAGTACTACGGGCAGGACGTACACTCCATATCCGCGCAGTACGCCCTGCGCTACCAAGCAGGTGACGATCCCGACGGCGACCCCAACCTCACTCGGGTCACCGGTTCCCACAAGGCATCAATTCTCATCCGTGTCGATACCGGCAGCATCGTCCTGATACGCGATCGGATCGATGAGACCTACACCTTTTCGAACCGGCAGCCGCTGCGTTTCGATGGATTCGCCCTCACCTTCGTTGAAACCCCGGCGCCCCTCAACCGGCCTCGCCTAGTGCAGAGCTTGGAACAGAACCTTGCCGACGCCAACATACAAGACGTCGAGGTGGAACAGGTGGAAAAGGGTGTGCAGCTCCGAATCCAAAACATCAACTTCGAACCGGACCGCGCCATCATTCTTCCGAACGATCGCGGTCGGCTGGACTCGATTGCCCGAGCCCTGAAACAGGTCGATGAAGACAAAACCTTCCTCGTAGTTGGGCACACAGCCGACGTGGGCCGCCCAGAGGGGCAACAGGAGTTGTCGCTAGAGCGTGCCAAGGCGGTGGTCGACGAGATGGTCGACCGGGGCTTGCCGGCGGGACGTTTCATCTTCGAGGGTCGAGGCGGAACCGAGCCCATCGGCGACAACGCGACGGCTGAGGGACGCGCACGAAACCGCCGCGTCGAGATCACCGTACTGGACTGAGCTATGCCAGCAGCTTGATCCGCGAGAGGATGTAGGAGAGGCTGTCCGACTTGATTACCACACGGTAGTAGTCGCTGTCGCTCAGGCGCTCCGTTTTGTAGTTCTGGTACTGAAGATAGCGCTTGGTGCGATTGGCATCGAACCAATGGACCAGGCTGAGCTTTCCACCGTCGATCTCCAACGCGGTAATCCCCCGCTTACCGAGCACGCAGCCGGAGTTGAATACCGAGGGAACCACCAGGTTTTCACTGTATAGGCTGCTCTGGTCACCATTTTCGTCCTCCCCCGCCTCGATGCGGCGAAGCTCCTCTTTGAAGCTCGCGATCTTGCCTTCTATGCGGGCCTGCTTCTTCGCATCGGATTTCGGATACTTCCGGCACAAGCGTTCGACCTCGAACTTCACCGAGTCGATCTTTGACATCGATTCGAATAAGGGTCGATGCGTGTGGCCGATCACCGTAAGGAGCCGGTTCGACGTGGCGAACTCGTAGACCCGCCTCTCGGTACGGAAACGCTTCGCGCTGTTGTGTGAGACCTCGTAGTTCTTGATATTCAGCGGCGTGGCCACGTACTTGAGCACAAAGCCGACCCAGGCGTTGTGGTTCTCGTAGGCCTGCATGCTCTGATGTCCGTGGAACACGAAGATGAGGTCGCTGCCGTACTCGAAAACCAGTGCCTCTTCGACGGGGAAGTCGGGATGCGGATGAGTGAGGCGACGCTTGTCATGGTTACCGATGAGCCAGTGAAGTCCCGGTCCACTCCGGAAGGCGGCAAAGAGATCGTAGACGGAGGGCCACTGCCTCTCTATCGCCGGAGCTGAGAAGCGTTGCAACTCCTCCACGTCTCCGTTGAGGATCATCCGGTAATTCTTCGGCAAATAGTAGCGGCCCAGGACGGACGTGAAGAGGTCTGCGTTGTGGCGAAAGTCATCCGCGCGGCCTCCGGTTCCCATGTGGAGATCGCTGAAAATGATGTAGCGACTCTCGTCCGTGAGGGGGATTGTCGGCGCACGATCGAAGAGCTTTGATAGATTGTTGTAGCAAAAGTCGTCGTCACGCATCATTCCATTGTTCTCGTCAATATGAGGCGATTGTTAGCGATCGGGCGCAATTGCGGCGTCGAAAACGGCGTTCGTGTCAAAGACTCCACGTCTCCTCATTCGAATCCCGCCATGCTCGGCAGAGTGTACTAGCGCTCAGCGCCGAGAGAACAGCCGTGGGCCGAAACTCGACTTCACGACCTGAGCGCAGATGTAGCCGGGCGCCCCGAAAATCCCGCCACCGGGGTGCATCCCTGCGTTCGCCATGTAGAGATTCTGTACGGGGGTCTTGTATCCGGCGAGCTCGGGAATCGGACGAAGGCTGAACATCTGGTGCGGCACCATCTCGACGTGCATGACATTCGCACGGGGCATGTTGTGCTTCTCTGAGATCACGTCGGGTGTCTGGACGTAGATGTCGCGGACCTTGTTCCGAGTCCCCGGAGCGTAGCGTTCGACGACGCCGAGGAGCTTCTCGGTCTCCCGCTCCTGTATGGCCTCCCAGCTTCCGCCCCCGCGCAGCTCGTACGGGTACCACTGTCCCCATACGAAAAAGACGTGCTTCCCTGCAGGGGCCAGGGTGTCATCCACCTTGGAAAAGGTCATGCCGATGGCGGCGGGGTCGCGGGAGGGCTCCTTGCGCAGGTAGTCTCCGAAGGCGTCGTCCAGATACTGCCGACTCGGGCAGAGAAGCTGCAACCCCGTTACGACTTCATCATTGGAGGTGTCGGAGACCCGGTACTCCGGGAGCTCGTCCATGGCGCAGCGCAAGGCCATGCCGAAGCCATTTCCCACGTGAATCTTGCGGATCTTCCCTGCCAGCTCGCCGGAGATCTCGCCATCGAGCAGATCGAGGAAGGTCACCCACACGTGCGCATTGGAGATGACTCGCCGAGCGGTGTGAACATCGCCGTCGCGGGTTTGAACACCCACGGCGCGGCCCCGCTCTACGAGAATCCGCTGCACTTCGCTGTTCGCCCGCACCTCTCCGCCGTGGTCCTCGATGAAGCCCTTGAGCGCTTGGGTCAACATGCCCGACCCACCCCGGGGCCGCGCCGGGCCTTGCCGATGAATAATGGAGTGCCACCCAACGAACTCCGCCGAGACGGCGTCAATCGGTGGAGGCCCGCTTTGTGCGCCCCACCACGCCAGCGCCGCCTTCAGTTTCTCACTCTCGAAGTACTCGTCGAGAAAGGTTCCGTAGCCTTGCAGTAAGTGCCGTACGCGGTCGTATTTCGCCGCACTACCCTTGTCGACTCGGTTGAGAAACAGCTTCCGGCCGACGTTCGACAGGCTCGGCTTCATCTGAAACAGCTCGAACACCGCCTCGTTCAAGGGCTGCCAGTCGAGGACAAAACGACGATAGGCCTCGGCATCGTGCTCAGAGACCTTCGCGATGCTCCGACACGTCGCATCCAGGTCCTGGTAGAAGCTAATGGAGCTCCCATCCTCAAAGGGCGCGGTCATGAAGGGATCGAGGGGAATGTACTCGAGGCCGTAGCGTTCGAGGTTCAGATCCTTCACGATTGGCGTGTGATGGATCATGAAGTGGAGCGATCCGCCGACATCCAGCTTGAAGCCGCCGAACATTTCCTCGGTGCACACGGCGCCACCAATTGTTTCGCGTCGCTCAAGGACCCGTACCTTGTGACCCCACTTCGCCAGGTAGGCGGCCGCGACCAGGCCGTTGTGCCCGCTTCCAACGACAATTACGTCTGTGTCCATGGGCTACACTATACGCTCAGATCCCGGGGCGCGGGAACCAGCTCGACTCCCTCGGTCATCCAGCAGCCGGAGCAGTCCGCAAGCGCTTGCTTCCGGAGATAGAAGTAATACGAGACGGTTCCCCCGTCCTCACTGAACAGATCCACGCGTACGCGAGACAAGACGCCACGGGTTTGTGCATTTCCCACGGAAACCGACTCGGCGTTCAACATGGGACGATATGCCGGTGTATTCATGAGTTGCGCAAATCGCGGGAGCGGTCCCGTAATGCGCTTGTTGCTCGGAGAGGCAAAGCGAAAGGCAACTCGGATCCCGGTGTTGTCATTGGAATTGAGTTGAAAGGCTTCCGTTTGGATTCGGACGACCTCCCGCGGGGAGAGCTCGCCGTTCGGATATACCTCCTGCAACTCGGCAAGACGACTCGACTCGACGGTAGCGCAGGCTGTGAGCAAGAGGGAGAGGAGAAGCAGGAACGCCGGGGTGAGCTTGACAGTTCTTGAAATCATATACCTACCCTCCTTGTGGGTATGTCTAGGGCAATATACAAACACCGGGCAGCGCGGGGAAACGATAGCCCCTACGTTTACGCCGGCGGTGCGCCACCGATATAGTGTAGACGTGTACGACATTGCAATAATTGGCGCGGGAATCCACGGCTCCTTTCTGGCGGCAAACTTGGTATACCGCGGGCTCGTTGATCCTGACCGACTCCTGCTAATAGATCCCTGGGGCGCCCCGCTGCGCTTGTGGCACCAGAACACCGAGCATTGCGGCATGCACTATCTGCGCTCCACAAGCAGCCACAACATGACCGACGATTTCCACGCACTTCGCTCCTTCGCGCAAGAGCGTGGCTACAGACGGTCGGACTTTCTCCAGCCCTACTCCCGTCCGAGCCTGGAGCTCTTCAACCGCCACGCGGATCATATCCTCGGAGAAACGGGAGTGCGGGATCGAGTCTATCGCGGTCGTGCGACGGTTCTCGAGCCCTGCGAATCCGGGTGGCTGGTTCATACCGACAGGGATGTGGCGGCTGCAAAGGTTGCAATCTTAGCCTTCGGGCGCTCGGAGCAAGCCCACGTACCGGCTTGGGCGCGGAAACCGCTTGTGGAACAATCGGACTCGGTGTCGTACCGGGCCGTTTTCCGCCACCTCTTTTCAACCGCCGCCCCCCCAGCGGAAGGCCTCGGGGCGGGTGACCGCATTGCGATCGTCGGTGCCGGCGTTAGCGGCGTCCAGTCGGCACTGGCCCTCGCCGAGCGAGTTGAGCAGCCGGTGACGCTCATCACGCGGCATCCGATTACCGTGGCACACTTCGACTCAGACCCGTGTTTCATGGGTCCCCGCTGCTTGAAGGACTTTCTTGCCCTGCCGACCGCCGCGGAGCGACTGGCAGCCATCCGCGCCGCTCGCATTCCCGGCACCGTTCCCTGGGATGTGGCCGAGTCCCTCGATGCGGCGCAACGCGCCAACAAGATCCGGATTGTTCAGGATGAAGTGGTCCGTGCCGGAGTCAGTGACAACACCGTGAGTGGCGCCGGCGCCGAGCTGGAGCTCCACAGTTCCAGGGAGCGCCTCCACTGTGACCGCGTTGTCCTGGCAACCGGCTTTGAGCCGCGGCCGCCGTCTGCCGGGCTGGTCACCGCGACTGCCGCAGCCGCAGGCCTCACCCTGAACTCAGAGGGCTACCCGGCCCTCGACCGCTCTCTGCGCTGGGCGAAGGGCTTATACCTTACGTCGGCCCTGGCTGAGCTCGAGCTCGGCCCCTTGGGGCCGAACATCTACGGCGCCCACGCCGCGTTCCGCCGCATTCTCCCATCACTCACCGGTAGCACGTCGGCGAGAAACGTGCTGTTCCCCTGGAATCCGGTACGCCGGATCGACGCCTCGGCTTAGGGGCGCAGCGAAGACAAGCCACCGTCGATTCCGAGCACCTGACCGGTAATCCAGCCGGCATCGTCGGACAGCAGGAAACGCACGGCTTCGCCGACTTCGGCGGGATCTCCCACGCGCTTCAGGGGGTGGCGCTCCGCCGAGGATTCACGCTTCTTCTCCGAACCGAGGATTCCTTCGGCCAAGGGGGTATCGGTCGCCGAGGGGGCGATCACATTGACACGAATGCCCTTTCCGGCGAGCTCGGCGGCCAAGCTCTTTGCCAGTCCTTCCACGGCGCCCTTGGCGGCGGCAATAGAGGCGTGAAAGGAAAGGCCAATTTGTACCGCGACGGTGCTGAAGAAGACCACGCTTCCTCCGCCGCCGCGGGCAAGGGGCTGGAGACAGTGCTTGAGAACGCGTACGGCGCCGAGAACGTTTACATCGAAATCACTCTGGTACTGATCAGTCTTCAACTGTCGAAAGGAGCCGAGGGTAATGCTTCCGGGGGCGTACACGACGCCGGCGAGCTCATTCGGCATGTCCAGCGAGTCCGGATCCAGCTCCTCTCGGACATCAAGCTCGGTGTGGGTCACGGTGTCGTACTCGTCCATGAGCGCTTGGAGATCGTCCCCAACGTGGCGGCTCCATACGGTGACCTCGGCGCCGTGCGCTGCCAAGCTTCGCACCGCTGAAAGACCAATTCCGCTGCTCCCGCCGACGACCAGATAGGTTTTTCCTGCAAAGTTTGCCATGAGTAACTCCTTTTGAGAAATGTCGCGACGCTAGGCCAGGACGTGGACGTCCTCGAGGCGGTCCTGGTACTCGAGAATGCTCGAGCGAATGCTCTCAAACACCAAGGGAAACACGACGTTGTAGAAGTACGCCTTTTCCACCATGATGCGCTTGCTGCGGTCGAAGTCTTGCTGGAGCGATTGCTCGCACGCCTCCATGAAGACGTCGTAGCCTTCGAAGTCGGAGGGCTCGGCCTTCTCGCTTCGTACATTCTGCTTGACCGTGTCTTGGTAGCGCCCAAGTTCTTGCAAAAGATCGAAAAGCGAGAAGTTCCCGTCAATGAAGTCGTCGATACGCTGCTGATCTTTCCCGAACTGGTTGGCCAGGGCGTCGTGCTTTTTCGGATAGATCTTGCTGAAGAGGTAGGACTTGCGCAGGGAAATGCTCGACCGGCGAAAGACCTCCTCAAGGGCCCGGATGACAAAGCGGTTCCCTCGGTAATACTGCAGGAAATCGACAATACGATCCGCTCCGGAGCGGCCTTGTTGAAGGAGCAACTCAACCTGGTGCTGCACCGCCTCGGGAAGGCCCGGATTCACTTGCACGCTGTAGGTGCGGAATCCAGCTCCCTTCTTCTCACGGATGGAGACCTGGTTGAACTGGAATAGCTCCTCTTTGCTAATGTCACGGTAGTAGCCGAAGAGCGCTTGTGCCTCCTTTTGAAAGCGATGGAAGTAGTCGTCCGCAACACCGGTCTCCTCGAGAATGTCATACAGCTCTTCAGAAATCCGCAGACCACCGACGGGAGCCGTTGTCTCCATGCGCTTCGCGTTGATGACGGGAAGCCCCACGACGTCCCACTGCTTGGCCCCGTCGGGACCGAAGTTGCCAAGGGTCACCTCCCCCATGCTCGCGCCAATCCGCACCCGGATCTGAAAGAGCGCGTTTAAGGAGGCGATCTCCGTCATCGACCTCAAGGTGGATACAATATCGAAGGCGCGCTCGAGCTCTTGGCGCGCCTCCTGGCTCTCATGCTCGTAGAGGAACCGGTCGTTCGCCTGGTTAAAGAGGACCGTGACGCGCTGCATTTCAACACAGGTATAGAAGAGCTCCTTTGCAATGTAGCGGGTAAGCTGGCGACCCTCGAGCTCCTGCGCATAAGCGTCGGTCAGGCCACCGTAGTGAAACATGACGCTGTCACCTTCAATCTTGTTGAGGTATCCACCATGCCGCTTGAGGACGCTGTTAAACGCCGCATAGAGCCCGTTGAGAACCTGCTGATTCTCCTGCGGGCTCAGGAACTTCGACATGTAGGTGTAGTCGGCGACGTCGAGAAAGGCGATGCCCATGGTCGTCACATAGGAGCGTTTCGGGATGCCTCCGTGCTCGAAAATCGCGTTAACGAGTTGGCGGGGAAGATAGTAGTCCTCGATCTGCCGGCGGAGCTCGTACTCCCATTCACTCGAGTCGCGACCTTCCGAGCCGTTTCCGTCGGCCGAGCCGTTTCTGCCGGGGGAGCCGTTGTTGTTCGTGGTGTCTTGATCTGCTTCGCTCATTTCGAATCCAATAGCACGTCTATCTACAGTATCTTACATGATACCGGCGTGACACTACCCCCGGCACTCCGTGAGAGCTTCGTTGACCGGTAATGGCTAAGATACTACGCTGAGACGATGTCCACAAAGCGTCTGTTCTTCGGGGTCCGACTGCCCCTCGAAATCCACCACATCCTTGGCGAAATTCAGCGACGCGCAACGCAAGAGGACAATGAGAACGCGCTCCGCTGGGTGCGTCCTGAGAACTTTCACGTTACCTTGCATTTTCTCGGGGACACATCCGAGGAGATCGTGCCCGAGCTTATCGCGAGCTTCGGCGCGACGGTGGCTCGGATTCCTTCCAGTACGGTCGCCCTCGACCGTGCCGGCGCCTTCCCGAATCAAAGGAGACCCCGGGTCGTCTGGGTCGGTCTGCGCGACGAGACCGGCGTCCTGCAGCACATCTATGATGCCCTCATTCCAAGCCTCGAGCACTTCGAGCTCGAAATTGATACACGACCCTTTCACCCGCACATTACCGTCGGCTATGCGCGGAAGAAGGCGCATCCAAAGACCGTTGCGCGCGCCCTCGCCGGCTTCGTGGCGTCGGCACGGAACGTTCTTGCCGAGCAAGGCCCGGAACGCATTCCAGTTTCACAGGTAGAGCTCATTCAGAGTGACCTCGGTAGCGCCGGACCGAGCTATTCGACCGTCGCCCAGGCGCAACTCGCCCCGGCGTGAATCGAGCACGAGGGGAAAGGACAAAAAAAACGCCCCCAGGGGAAAGGAGGTGAAACCCCTGGGAGCCATCGCAAAAATGAAACCAAAACAGTGGAGGCAGAAAGAGCAACTGCAATTACACAAACAACGGTTCTCGCGGAAGGTAACAACTCCGGTGCGTTTTCGTACTTTGTTGACTGATTTGCTCCTGTTTGTATACTAGCATCACATGGCAACAGTTACGCACGCGACCCGGGAACAGGTCACCCATTCGGTCCGAAGCATCGAGTGGCTCACGGATTCGACATTCACAATCGAGATGGGCCGCGACGGTTTCACCTTCGAGGCTGGACAATACATCAACGTCGGCTTGCCCAATGACATCGAAATGCGTGAGTATTCGCTCTACTCCGCCCCCGAGGATGAGACCATGGCCATCCTCGTGAAGCTCGTTGATTCGGGCTTGGTTTCGCGGAAGCTTTCGCAGGTCACTCCGGGTACCGCACTTCGCGTCGAAGGCCCCTTCGGCTTCTTCACGATCCCCGAGGCGGAGAGGAGCAAACCGCTCCTTTTCGTCTCAACGGGAACCGGGATATCCCCGTTCCGCTCATTTGTGCGCGCCTATCCCGACCTCAGCTATACGCTTGTGCACGGGGTCCGTTACACTAATGAGCTGTACAATTGGGACGAGTATCGTCCGGAAAGCCGGATAGCCTGCATATCACGAGAATCCGGCGGCGACTTTTCCGGCCGGACCACGGATTGGCTTCGGGAACATGACATCGATCCGGAATCACGGTGCTATCTTTGCGGGAACTGCGACATGATCTACGAGGCTTACGACATTCTCCGCGACAAAGGCGTCACCTCGGACGATATCCACGCAGAGGTGTACTTCTAAATACAAGGATACGCGCAATGAAGTATTGCTTGGTGCCACTCGGCTGCCAGATGAATCTATCAGACTCTGAACGCATTCGCTCCGTCCTCGAGGGCATGGGCTACGAGCGCACGGACAAGGAGGAGGACGCGAACCTCCTCGGCATCGTCGCCTGCTCGGTGCGGCAGAAGGCAATCGACAAGGTCTACTCAAAGATTCACCGGTGGAACAGCTGGAAGGAGCGCAAGCACCTGATCACCTTCGCCTCCGGGTGCATTCTCCCCGCCGACCGCGAGAAGTTTCTCGACCGCTTCGACTTTGTCTTTTCCATTCAAGAGTTGCCCCAGCTTCCCGACATGATCCGTCAGTACGGCGTCGTATCGCCGGCGGCGCCTAGGGGAGCCAATATCGCCGGGCCGAGTCCGGACAGCGAGTACTGGCACGTCAAACCGACATACACCTCCACCTTTGAGGCATACGTGCCAATCCAAAACGGCTGCGACAAGTTCTGTACCTTCTGCGCCGTCCCCTACACGCGCGGCCGTGAGGTGTCTCGTCCCTCGGCAGAGATCCTGTCTGAGATCGAGGAGCTCGTAGCGCGTGACTACCGGGCAATCACCCTTCTCGGACAGAACGTGAACTCCTACGGTCTCGACCGCCGCTCCGACGAGATCACCTTCGCCGAGCTTCTGCGCGCAGTGGGAGAGCTCGGCAAGCGAAGCGGAAAGAAGTTCTGGGTGTACTTCACCTCACCGCATCCGCGGGACATGACCGACGAGGTCTTGGAGGTTATCGCGGAGTACGACCACCTGGCAAAGCAGATTCACCTTCCCATTCAGTCCGGCGACGACAAGGTGCTCTTGCGGATGAATCGCAACCACGGCACCGAGCGGTACCGCCAGGTGGTCGACAGCATCCGACGGATCCTCCCGACCGCAACGCTATTCACCGACATCATTGTGGGCTTTGCCGGAGAGACGCAGGCACAGTTCGAGAAGACCCGTGCGGCAATGGAGGAGTTTCGCTACAACATGGCGTACGTGGCCATGTACTCCCCCCGTCCCGGCGCGGCAAGCGCCCGATGGGAGGACGATGTACCCCAAGAGGAAAAGAAGAGACGCCATGCCGAGCTTTCGGAGCTTCTCAAGCGCATCTCCTACGCGTACAACCAGTCTCTGATCGGAACGGAGGTCGAGGTCTTGGTAGAAGGAAACGACCGCAAGCCGGGATACCTCAGCGCAAAGACCGAGGGTCGCCTTATTGTACGCTTTCCAAGCAGCAACGAGAATCTCATCGGCACCTTTGCCCGTCTCCGCATTACGGATTGCGCCGAGCTCTCTCTGACCGGTGAGCTCGTCGCCGCGCCGGAGCCGGTCGGCGTCGCCTAGCAATGTCGGGTTCAACGTCGCAGTCCGCCGCCGAGAGCCCCCGGGTAGCGTTCCAGACCCTCGGTTGCAAGCTCAATCAATACGAGACCGACTCCGTCGCGGCGGACTTCACGGATGCCGGCTACACCGTTGTCCCCTTTGAAGAAGAGGCGGACGTCTACGTCCTCAACACCTGCACCGTCACGAACAGGGCGGATCGCAAGTCGCGCAAGCTCTTGTACCGAACGCTGAGGACAAGCGGGGCAGATACCACCGACGGGCCGGCGGTGTCCGCGGCAACCGCCGCGCCCGACGGGCCTTCGCACGGCGCGGGGGGCAATCCGGTCGTCGTTCTCACCGGCTGCTTCGCGGAGAGTCACAAGGAAAGCTATGAGAAGGACAACCGCTTCCTCCTGGTCGACAATCCGCGGAAATCGCGTATCGTCGAGCTGGTGGAGGCGCGCCGGCGGGGAGAGTTACTCAACCCGGGGGACCTCGATCCCAAGCTCTTCGACTACCGATCGGCGACGCTCTTTCACACCCGGACGACCGTGAAGGTGCAGGACGGATGCGACAACTTCTGTACCTTCTGCATTGTGCCCTATGTCCGGGGTCGAGCGACCAGCCGCTCGGCGGCGGACGTAGAGCGCGACGTTGCACGGAACGTCGAAGCGGGGGCGCGGGAGATTGTTCTCACCGGGGTGAACATGAGCCGCTACCGCGACGGAGAGACGAGCTTCTCCGGCCTCGTGGAGCGCGTATTGAATGTGACCGGCGACTTTCGCCTGCGCATCTCCTCACTCGAGCCGGACAGCCTCGACGAGCGTTTCTACGACGTTCTCCTGCATCCCAAGATGTGCCCCCACCTCCACCTCTGTTTGCAGAGCGGCAGTGATCGCATTCTTCTCAAAATGCGTCGCCAGTACGACACGGCGCAGTTTCACGCAATCGTGGAGCGCATCCGCGGTAAGCGACCCGACTTCAACTTCACCACCGACGTTATTGTCGGCTTTCCCGGCGAGACGGATGCAGACTTCCAGGCCACCGCAGCCATGGCCAGGACCATCGCTTTCACCCACATTCACACCTTCCCCTACTCCCTGCGCTCGCGAACCCGGGCGGCGCGCTACCCGGACCACGTCGACAACGCCGTGAAGACGCGCCGGGCGGAAGAGATTCGAAGGATTGCAGCGGAGAACAAGCGACGGTACCGAGAGACACTGATCGGCGCGAGGCAACATGTGCTGGTTGAGCGGCCCGAACCCGATGCGGAACGAGAGCACGGCTACGGGGAGCATTACGTGCCCGTGCGGCTCACCAGAGAAGGGCGCCTCCACGTTGCACCTCGAAACGCAATGGTCCCGGTCAAACTGACCGGTCTCGGCGACGGTGAGGATCCGATCCTCTTCGGACAGGCGCTATGATTCACCTAGCCACCGACTCGCACGAGCTCCTTGCGGCTCTTCGTGAGCGTGAGGGCTTGAAGCGAAGTCGAACGATTGCTCCCGTTGAAGTCTTTGAGCAGGACGATGTTCGTGCCTACGTCCTCGACCACGGCGGTCCCCGGGCGGTGGCGCGCTTCGCATACCTCGTGGGTCGTGACGACGCCATTGACGCGACGGCGGTGATCTTTGCATTTGCCGGTGCCGTCCGGCAGGAGCCGGCGCTTATTCACACCGTCCGTCGCGGGAGCGCAAGTTACCGCCCCGACCTCCTTGTCAATCCAGGCCTCGAAACGGTCTCCGTTCGCGTCCTCCCGGACGACGCCGCCACCGTCACCGCGGAAGAAGCCGTAGAACCAACGGTCTCGCTCCTCTTGTGGTGGCTCCTCGGCGCGGCAGAGACCTTCTTTGAGCCTCAACAGATCATTCCCCTTCTGGTTCCGCAAATGCGTGGCAAGGCGGCCGAGGCGGCGCTGGACGCAGTCGCGCGCCTGATTGCGGGCGCCCGGGAGCTCCGCGCACCTTCCGGCACCGCGGAGTAACTCTCGCAAACGGCTCTCACTGCCCGGCGGCTCGCAGCAATCGATCACGGATGGCCCGGCCAATTCCCACCGGCGGCGGCAATTCGGCAACAACAACCGAGTCCCCCCGCTCGTCGGCGTCAACCAGTGCCTGGTACAAACCCTGGGCGTAGGACGCGAGGTCGGGCATGCGCAGCACGGTCCATCCGGACGGCACGCTGCGAACCGCTGTCGAGGCGCCCGCCCCGTCCACGAGGAAAATTGCCGTGCCGGGGCCGTACGCTGCGCTCTCGCGCAGCGTTGCGGCCATCTCACCGCCCTCGACGGCGAGCACCGTCGCGGCCGGACGATAGTGGGCGTGCCGCATTCCAGGGGAGGGAGCGTGGATGAGCGCATGGCCGGCGGGGTCACGCAGCTCGACCCCGTCGCCAACGAGGTCGCGAATCATCTCTCGCGTAATTGCGCCCTCCCGATAGATCGTAATGCCTGCGCCAACCGCGACGACGGTGGACTCGACGCCGTGGATGCAGGGACCGCCGTCGAGGATGAGCTCTACCCGGCCGGCCATGTCGCGATACGCCATGGCGGCGCTGGTTGGGCTCGGCCGGCCGGAGGCGTTGGCACTCGGCGCGGCGACGGGGACATTGCATGCGCGTAAGAAGTCCCGGGCCACGGGATGGGAGGGAATGCGGACCGCGACGGTGGTCTGCCCCGCGGTTACCGCCGGGGAGGGAGGGCTTTGGGCAGGCGCGGACCGGCCGCTCCCCCGTGGCGGCGACCCCGCCGCCGGAGTCGCCGCCACGGGTAACACGACGGAGAGCGGCCCCGGGCTAAAGGCGTGGAAAAGCTTCTGCGCGAGCGGCGGCACCTCTCCAACCACACGCTTCACCATATGCGCGGAGGCAAGGTGAACAATCAAGGGATTGTCGACGGGTCGCCCCTTGGCTGAAAAGATCCTGCGGCAGGCCGTGTCATTGCCGGCGTCGGCCCCGAGGCCGTAGACGGTCTCCGTGGGGAACACGACAATGCCTCCACTCGTGATCATCTCCGCGGCGGAATCGATCTCACGGGGTGTTGGAGGGTTCCTGCTGATTCGGGTTTCGCGAGACACGGGACGACACTATACCATTACGTAGACCCACCCGTCCTCGACTTTGACGGGATAGGTCTTAATGGCTTGCGTCGCCGGGAAGTCCTTTACGGCGCCGGTGCGAATTTCGAAGCGGGAGCCGTGTTTGGGACAGTATACGTCGTCATCGAGAATAAGCCCCTCGGAGAGCGGGGAGTACTCGTGGGAACAGGAGTTGTCCGTTGCGTACACACCGTCGTCGAGCTTGAAGATTGCAATCTCCTTACGTCGAACGACAAACTTGTAAGGGCCCTCGAGGTCATCGACGGCAACTGCTTTTCTCCACTGTGCCATGACTGGTGTACCGTTTCGCCCGCTTGAGCTAGATATCTTCGCGGATTCGTTCGATAACAATCTCGCGTACCGATTCCTGAATAACCTCGGGAAGGCGGGAGATGATCTCGTCAAAGAAGCCCTGGACCAACATCGACTTGGCTTCCTTGAGGGAGTAGCCGCGACTCTGGAGGTAGAAGAGCTGGTCGGCATCGACCTTGCCGGTCGTAGAACCGTGGCTGCACTTCACGTCGTCGGTGTTGATCTCGAGGCTCGGAATGGAATCGGCCCGAGACCCGTCATTCAGAATGAGGTTGTTGTTTGTCAGGTAGGCGTCGGTCTGTACGGCGCTGTGGTCGACGGCAATCAGCCCCTGGTAGACGCTTCGCGACTCGTCCTTCACGGCTCCCTTATAAAAGGTACGGCTGTTGGCGTGTGGCGCCTTGTGGTTCTGAACGGTGCGGAGATCCATGTGTTGGTCCTCATGGGCGAAGTAGAGGCCGTCCAAGACGACGTCCGCCCCCGGCCCAAGCAGATTCGCGTCGAATCGCACCTTTGTGAGAAGCCCGCCGAAGACCGAGACGAAATGGTGCAGAGTTGCGTCGCGATCGACGCGGATCGTGCCGTTTGAGAATGTCGTTGAGTCAATGTTCAGGTTGTGAACGGTGAAGTAGCCGAGATGCCCGCCGGGTCCGACGTATCCGTCGAAGCCCTCGTTCACCACCGTCTCGCCCTCTTCGCTTCCGCTTAGCCATTCGATAACCTTTGCCTCGGCGCCCTCTTCCACCACCACGGCAACGTGCGGGAAGCGGACGACGTCGCCCGTCTGGTGCATTTCAATGAGGAGGGGCTTCTCGAGCGCAACGTTTCGGGGAATGTATACCACCCCGCCTTGGTTCCAGAGTGCGTAGTGCCAGGCGTACATGCGGTTGTCGCCGGTCGTGGCGCTATGCTTCATGATGCGCTCGACGTGGTCGAAGAAGGCGCGGCGATTCTCCGAGTGGTTCTGTTGCTCCTCAGACAGAATGTGCGCCAGGGACGTAAAGATCACTCCCTTCTTCGCAAGCTCCGGATCCAGACCTGCACCGACGGATTCCCCGCCATCAAAGCGCAAAATCCCCGCGTAACCTTCCGGAACGTCGATCTCCGGCAAGGCGCCGTGTACGGTGCTCTCGTAGCTGTACGCATCGAAGTCGTACATGGAAATGTCGGTGCGGCGCCACTCCTCGTCCTGCGCGGTGGGCCAGCCCATCTCAAAGAAACGCTCCTTCGCGCGAAGGCGTATGTCCCGCATCCACTCCGGCTCCCGCCGGGTCTCCACAAACGCGTGGATCCCGTCGGCCCCGGTGAAGGTTGAAACTTCCGAATTGCCCATTCTTGATTGTACCTTTCTTGATTGTACCTTCATATTCTCGATTTGCCCCCGCCCGAAGGCGGGGGCGCAATTATCAGCCGACGGAGCCTTCCATCTCGAGCTCAATGAGGCGGTTCAGCTCCACGGCGTATTCCATGGGCAGCTGTTTGACCAAGGGCTCGAGGAAGCCGTTCACGATCATCATGGAGGCCTCCGCCTCGCTCAAGCCCCGACTCATGAGGTAGAAGAGTTGCTCCTCGGAGATCTTACTCACCTTCGCCTCGTGCTCAATGGTCACGTCATCGGACTGAATGTCCATGTAGGGGTAGGTGTTGCTCTTCGACTCCGGGTCGAGGATCAGAGCGTCGCAGACAACATGGCTGCGCGCATTGTTCAAGCCCGGATCGACCCGGATCTGTCCGCGGTAACTCGCGGTACCGCCGTCCTTGCTGATGGACTTGGAGGTAATGACTGAGCTCGTGTTGTTGGCGGTGTGGACAATCTTGCCGCCGGTATCCTGCTCCTGGCCCTTGCCGCCGAAGGCGATGGAAAGCACCTCGCCGTGCGCACCCTCGTCCATAAGCCAGACGGAGGGGTACTTCATGGTTCGCTTACTGCCAATGTTGCCGTCTACCCATTCCACGGTGGCGTTCTTGTACGCCGCGGCGCGCTTGGTAACGAGGTTGTAGATGTCGCCGGACCAGTTCTGGATGGTGGTGTAGCGAACCCGTGCACCCTCGAGAGCAAAGATCTCGACCACCGCCGAGTGGAGGGAGTCGGTTGTGTAGATCGGTGCGGTGCAGCCCTCGACGTAATGGACGAAAGAACCCTCGTCGGCAATGATGAGCGTCCGCTCGAACTGGCCGAAGTTCTCACTGTTGATGCGGAAGTAGGCCTGCAGGGGAATATCAACCGTTACACCAGGGGGTACGTAGACAAAGCTCCCGCCGGACCAGACTGCGCTGTTCAGAGCGGCAAACTTGTTGTCGTCGGGCGGAATAATGGTACCGAAGTACTTGCGCACCAGGTCCGGGTGCTCCCGCACCGCCGTCTCCGGGTCGGAGAAGATGACCCCCTTATCGGAGAGCCGTTCCTGGATGTTGTGGTAGACCACCTCGGAGTCGTACTGCGCCCCAACTCCGGCGAGGAACTTCTTCTCCGCCTCGGGCATACCAATGCGGTCGTAGGTCTGTCGAATCTCTTCGGGCAGATCCTCCCAGGTTTTGGACTGCTTCTCAGTGGGCTTGGCGTAGTAGTAGAAACTGTCGAAGTCCAAGGTGGAGAGGTCGGCTCCCCAGTTGGGCATGCTCTTCTTCCGAAAGGATGCAAGAGACCTCAGGCGAAACTCGTGCATCCAATCGGGCTCACCCTTGGCGCGGCTGATGTCCGAAACGACGGACTCATCCAAACCCATGCGCGTCTTGAATATCGATTTATCGGTATAGTGGAACCCGAACTTATAGTCGCCGAGATCAACCGTTTGCTGCTCGCTCATTGCTCTCCTCCTGTATTCCGTACTCTTTTTTTACCCAGTCGTAGCCCTTTTCCTCGAGGGCATCGACCAGATCATTTCCGCCGGATGTAACGACCCGTCCACGGTACATAATGTGGACGTAGTCGGGGGTAATGTGATTCAGAATGCGCTGATAGTGGGTAATAATGAGGGCGCCGAAGTCCGAACTGCGCAAGTGATTGACGCCCTTGGCGACAACCTTGAGCGCGTCTATGTCGAGGCCGGAATCGGTCTCGTCGAGAACGGCAAAGTTGGGTTTCAGCATCATCATCTGGAGGATCTCCATGCGCTTCTTCTCGCCACCGGAGAAGCCTTCGTTGAGGTAGCGGTTGATGAACTTCTGGTCGATTTCCATAAAGTCCATGGACTCGCGGAGGTTTCGGATAAACTCCTTTGCCTTCAGCTCTTCTTCACCGGCGCGGATCTCGGCGGCGCGCTTGAGAAAGCGCCCCACGGTAACGCCGGGAATCTCAACCGGATACTGAAAAGCCATGAATAGGCCGAGTTGGGCACGCTCATCAGTCTCCATTTCCAAGAGGTCCTGGCCGTCGACCTCGATACTGCCGCCGGTCACCTCGTATGAGGGGTGTCCGAATACAATATTCGTAAGCGTGCTCTTGCCGGATCCATTCGGACCCATGAGGGCGTGAATTTCGCCGCTGTTCATCTCCAAATTGACGCCGTTGAGGATCGGCGTTCCTTCTATCGAGGCGTGGAGGTCCGTAATGACAATGCGCATGAGATTCTCCTTGTCAGTGCGATTGCAGCACGAGGTCGGCTTAGATGGGCAGACCGAGCTCGAGTTTTGCTTCTTCGCTCATGAAATCGACGCTCCACGGCGGATTCCAGACCAAATTGGCTCGGATATCATCAATCCCCGTCGCTGCGCGCAGGTTGTGTATGATGTCGTTCGTAATTGTGTCACCGAGGGGGCAACCGGGCGTCGTAAGGGTGAAGTCAACTTCAATGTGATCCTCCGCGGGCTCCACCCGGTAGATGAGACCAACATCCACAATGTTCATCCCAATTTCCGGATCTATCACCTTTTTCAAGGCATCGAGGCATTCACCCTTTGTCACCATACCGTGCTCCCTCCGTTGCTTAGTAAAATACTCAATAACACCGCTCCCCATCAATGGGCGGGGCTTTTTTCGGCACGCCTAAATGTAGCAAAATGATTGACATGAGCCAAGCTGTCGAAGCCCTGATCCTCCTTGCCCATCCCAATGCCGGGAGCTTCAACCACGCCCTCGCCGGACACGTGCGTGAAGCCCTCGAACAGAGCGGTGCACCCGTACGCTTCCACGATCTCTACGCCGAGGAATTCGATCCCGTCATGACCGCCGATGAGTTTCGCAGAAAGTTCAGCTTTGATCCGAGCGTTCAGGCCTTCACGCAGGAAATCCACGCTGCGCGACTGCTGGTCTTCGTACACCCCGACTGGTGGGGCCAACCGCCGGCCATCCTCAAGGGCTGGGTCGACCGCGTCTTCCGGCCAGGCGTCGCCTACGAATACGAGGGTGAGGAGTTCATCGCAAAAGAGAAGATACCGCTCCTAACGAATCACCGCGCCTTGGTCATCATTACAAGTGAGGCGAGCGCCTTCGAAATGGAGACGCCAATTCACCTGTGGCGCCGCAAGATCTTCGAGTTCTGCGGCGTCATGGAGGACCAGATCCTGGTCATGCCGAACCTGCGCGACAGCACACACCGACAGCGGAGGGACTTCCTCGAGCGTGCAGGCAAGGAAGCGCGGCGCTTGTACGAGCTACCGGACCGTCTTCCATGACGGATAGCCGTCCTCGGTCGAGGCACAATGTGTTTGGCGCATCGACACGCTGTCGGCTATAATGGTCGCGGGAGGCGAGATGCGCCAGATCCTGGTATATAGACACGCCAAAACGGAGAAATCCGACGGTGATGTTTCCGACCGCCAGCGTCGGTTACTGCCGCGAGGTCAGCGTCAGTGCGAGTCCATTGGAGAGCTCCTCAAAGAGCACGGCCTCGAGCCCGACCTCATTGTAACCTCGCCGGCTCTTCGCGCGCGAGAGACCGCGCGCCGTACCGCCGAGGCGGCGGGCCTCCGGACGGAGATCACCGATGACGAGCGACTCTATGAGGCAACGCCGCGGACCTATCTCTCCATTATCCAAGACCTTCCGGATACGGCGCAGCGCGTCATGCTGGTGGGCCACAATCCGGGCGCGGAGGAGTTCATTGACCACGCCACCGGGAAGGATCGCCGCATGAAGACCGGCAATCTCGCCGTCCTCGAGTCGGATCTCTCCTCCTGGGCAAGCATCGCTCCCGAGACGCGTTTCTCCTTGAAGAAGCACCTCGAACCGGATGAATGACGGCCCCGGTCCTGCCGAGCTCAACCGTAGGCCGCGTGGACCTGCTGGAGTCGGCGAGCCAGAAGCCTGGCGAGAAAGAGTCCATAATGTGGATGCGTCTTGATTGCATCCACGAACTCCTCCTTGGAAATCTGAATGAGACTTCCCGCCTCGGCGCAGACCACCGTCGCGGATCGCCTATTGTTCAAGAGGAAGGACATTTCCCCCACAAATATGTCTTTCGAAGTGAGCTGAGATACCACTCCTCCGTTCACAATGACGTTGAATGCGCCTGAGACTATGTAATAGAGCTGACTCGACTGTTCGCCGACGGTGAAAACCGTCTCCCCTTCGGCAAAATCGACCTCTTGCTGACCGGCGAAGGCCTCCGGAACGATGTGCGACTCCTCCCCGAGGTGCGACACCTCCACGGAGACCTCGTTGCCGGATTCATTATACTCGAGGTTCTGCAGGTAGTGTTCCGCCATCGCTATGCCGCGACCGTGAGGTTTCAGAGCGCCGCTCTCCCCCGACGGGGCGCGGTAGGATCGCCAGTCGAAGCCCTCGCCCTGATCACGAATTGTGAAGCGCGACGCCTGCGGCCGGATACGGTAGGAGAGGTAGACTTTCCGCGCCCACAGCTCAGGGTCGGCGTTCTTCTCCCGGATGAGGTCCATGGAGTCACCACCGGTCTCGAGATACGCACTCTTCTCCTCGTGGCTAATGCGGCAATTGCCGTGCTCGATAGCATTCACCAGGAGTTCCATGAGAGCGATATGAAAGCCCTCCCGCTGATCGGCGGAGATGAGGCCGGCGTTAAAGAGGAAGTTCGACAGGAGATTGGCGTACGTCGCGAGATCGAAGGGGTCGTTGTCCAGGACGAAGACGCCGGAGAGATTCTGCCGGAGCAGAGCGTGGATGTCGCGCTGAAACAGGATGTTCTGATTCACGGAGAGAATGCGCAGAAGCCGTGGAAAGTACTGGGCAATCCGGTGCGTCTCCATTGTCGACACGACGTTCAGATCGCCGAGGGGATGAGAGCGTATACTGACGCGCTCGGGATCATACACGAGAATGAACCCGCCGTAGTGCAACCACGGGTCGGACCGGAGCGTATGGACGACGGAGCGGATGTCGAGCGCCGGATCGCTGCAGTTCAGGACACTGATTTCCGGAAGCTCGTAGTTCAGGTGCTGGGCGATCTCTTCGTCCGTGGTCAGGAAGACCGTAGTGAACTCTGCCTCGAACGGCGCACAGGCGTCGCCAACCAGCTCGTTGACACGCTCTTCACTGGAAATCACGGCAATACGATTCACCGCATCTCCTTAGACGAAGCTCCCGACAATCGCCACGGCCGCGGCGCGGTGTGCAGGATTCGCCAATCGACACTCTCGCGAATCGCTCATACCGTTTCGGCGTGCTCTAAGAGGTACTTCTCCGCCTCGGCGTTCCACAGACCGTTGTTCCGCCCCGTGATTTCGGCGAGGGCCGCGAAGAGGGGATCATTCTTCCCCTTCTCCTCGAAATCCTCAATGGCGGTGAGCTCCATCTTGATGTTCGTGTACATGAGCTTCTTCCCGCCCGGGATCTTGGGCAGACTCAGCGTGGTCGGCACGACCGCGTCCAAGCCCCCGACATGCGTGATCATGGCGGTTGGGTTCACCACTCCACGCCCCATGAGATCGAGGGCGTCGCGCATGTCGTCGGTGTTTCCACCGCTCGTTCCAACCACGTGGTGGGCGGCGTAATGGACGTCGTAGAAGTTCAGCTTCGCGGAAAAACTCGTGTCCGTCGGACCGGCGAAGAAGTTGAGACAACCATCCTTGCCGAGTATGGCGTCGCCCTGCTCGACGACCGGTGCAACGGGGGCGAGGACAAAGACATCGTCATATCCGAGACCGTCGTTGAGGTCCTTCAAGGTCTGGGCCGGATCGTCGAGGTCCTTCGTGTTGACGTAGGTCAGCTCCACGCCGTTCGCCTCGGCATCCTCCACCGTGTAGATTCCCGCCGCTCGATCGAGGCGCGCCTGGTCAATATCCGTCACAACGAGGCGGCGTGGCTTGCGGGGACCGTGAATCGTGTAGTCAATGTGGCCGAGACCCATGGGACCCGCTCCTGCGAGAATTGCCATTGTGCCGCCGTCGCGAATCCCCATCTCGTGGACGTAGGTGCCCTGCTCCATGTGGTACTGGGCGTTGTGCGCCCCAATGATCGTCGACATCGGCTCGGAAAGAGAGCCAAAAAAGAAGGCCTCGCCCTCATAGGACAACAGACAGTCTTGGGTCATGACTTCTTCGGGAATGATTACGTAGGTCGCGTCGCCGCCGATGTACTGGTAGGAGTAGCCGGGGGCATCCAGAGTGCCCTTGTAGTTGAGAGCGGGCTGGATGGAGAAGCGTTGACCGGCCTTGAACTTGTCCTGCCACTTGGCTCCGACCTCAACCAGCTCGCCGCATATCTCGTGACCGACAATAACTGGATTTGTGTCGATGTTGCTCGGAACGCGCTTGTGCTCACTCCCCTGGACGGCCGCCTTGTAGGAAGACATGCAAAGGCTGTCCGAGATGATATGGGCGAGAATCTCGCCATCTTTGAGGACCGGCAACTCAAACTCTTCCAGTCGAAGATCCTTCTTGCCGTACATGCGAACCGCTTTGGTTGTCATCCGTGCTCCTCTTATTGTTCCCTGATTGGTGATTGACGACATGATATCCCGTTTGGGCGGAGAGGTTCAAATGGCCGCCGGCGCAACGACGCTCCGCCTAGCGACGCACAACTATCACCGCTTCAATAGACGGGGCTTGCAGATAGATGCCGTCCGATCGCTGCAGGATGGTCCACGTGGCGCCCGAAGCCGAGTTTGTCACGCCGCCTCCACCGGAGTCCGGGGCGCCCATTGCCGGCGGATTGGGCGAAACCTGGATTTCGCGACGCTCCCCGGGGGAAGGAGCAAGCGATTGCTCCGCAACCGCAGCGAGGTTCATGACGGCGGGAGCGCGGTCGGGGAAGAAGACTGTGTAGATGTGACCGTAGCGGTCCGACCGCTCGAGCTCGAAGAGGAGTGTCCGTTCCTCAAAATCCGTGCCGCCGACGCGGTCGACCGTCCACACATCACCCTCGTCTCGAATCTCGAGCTCGTGTTCCACAATTCCTCCGGAGATGACGTCCATCCGGATGCGTGCGTCATCCTGCGAGGTCGGGGCAATGATTTCGAGGGCAAGCAATAGCGCATATATGAGTGGAAGCTGCATCATATCCTGTCATTGTAACCGCTTACGTCGGCGCTGACAAAAAAAGGCCGGCCTTTCTGGACCGACCCTCGATACCACGATGCATCCCAACGGAATGCAAGCTGCTTTGCGAGTCTTACTCGCTCTTGATTTCGATGCTGCGCGGCTGCGCCTGCTCGGCCTTGCCGATGGTCAGCGTCAGGATCCCGTCGTGCGCCCTCGCCTCAATGGCGCTGGTGTCAACATCCTTGGGCAGCGAGAAGCTTCTCACGAAGTCGCCATGTCGACGCTCTCGGAGTGCGTACCTGCGACTCTCGCCTTCGGTGTGCTCCTCTTCGGTGAGACCATTCCCGTTGCTATTCTCGATCTTCTTGGACGCAACGGTGAGCAGGTTGTCCTCGACTCGGACATCAATACTGTCGCGGGTCAAGCCGGGAAGCTCTAGCTCCATGACGTAGCGAGTGTCCTCTTCCCAAACGTCGGCGGCAGGGCTTCGCGCGGTCAATCGCTCGGTATCGCCGAAGACTGCATCCATCAGTCGATTCACATCCTGGCCGGTATTTCGTACTACGTAACGCATATGTTCCTCTCCTTCTTCAAAGGTTTGTCTTTCTGTCCTAAATAATAGCAAACGGTGTGCCAACTTCAGCTTCCCTTTGT
>CAYPTH010000012.1:39110-46294 GCA_964413635.1 uncultured Spirochaetaceae bacterium | reverse complement strand
GACGAAGACTGGGACGGCATGGAGGGCAAGGCCAAGGCCTCCGGCGCCTCCAAGCTCCACATTGTCGACTGCCGGGAGGAGTTCGTTCAGGACTATCTCTTCCCCATGCTCCGCGCCGGCGCAGTCTACGAGGGGAAGTACCTCCTGGGCACCTCCATTGCCCGGCCGCTGCAAGCAAAGCATCAGGTTCGCGTGGCCCTCGAGGAGGGGGCGGACGCCGTGGCGCACGGCTGTACCGGCAAGGGAAACGACCAGGTCCGTTTCGAGCTCACCTACAAGGCGCTGGCGCCGCACCTGGAGGTCATTGCCCCGTGGCGAATGTGGGACATCCGCTCCCGGGAACAGGCAATCGAGTACGCCAAAAAGCACGGCATCCCAATCGGCAACATTTCCAAAGAGAACATCTACTCCCGGGACTGGAACCTCTGGCACATGAGCCACGAGGGCGGCGAATTGGAGAATACCTGGAACCGCCCCAAGAGCGAGATGTTTCTCCTCACCAAGTCGCCACAGGCCGCGCCGGATGAGGAGACCGCCGTTCGCATCGATTTCGAGAAGGGTACGCCGGTTGCCGTGGACGGGGAAAAGATGGATCCGCTTCCACTCCTCGAAAAGCTCAACCGCCTGGGGGCGGAGAACGGCGTCGGTCGAACCGACCTGGTGGAAACTCGCCTGGTCGGAATGAAGAGCCGCGGCGTCTACGAAACTCCCGGCGGCACCATCCTCTACCGCGCGCTACGAGAGTTGGAGATGATCACCCTCGACTTCGAAACCCTGGGCACGAAGAACCAGCTGGCCTTGAAGTACGCCGACATTGTCTACGCCGGCAAGTGGTTCACCCACTTCCGCGAATCCATGGACGCCTATATGCGGGAGGCCACCAAGTATGCAACCGGGTCGGTGTCCGTGGCGCTGTATAAGGGCAACGTCATCATCACCGGCCGCAAATCGCCCAACTCTCTCTACATTGAGGACTTGGCGTCCTTCGGCGAGAGCAGCTACGATCACGGCGACGCCACCGGCTTTATCAAGCTCTACGGCCTTGCAACGGGCGTACAGTCGATCGTGCACAACCGCGACAACAAGGTCGACGGACCGGCGCGGGAGATGCGCGCCATGGCCGGGTTCCACGAGAAGTAGCGGATAGTAGTAGCGGAAGGCCGGGGGATTGCTTCGCGCCGCCAACACACAGGAGGGTTTTTCATGGCAAATCTCGAGTACAAGAATCTAACGGAGACGAGTGCATTCTCCACCTTGCAGAAGGCGCCGCCGCCCTCCATCGCGAATATTGAGCCGGAACGGGTCAAACGCTACCAACTCACCATGGCGGAGGAGATGAGCTACAACTTCGCGGCAAAGCGGGTGAACGACACCATTCTCGCCGGCCTGGAGGAGCTCGCCTCCGAGCAGCAGTGCGTCGAGAAGTACGCCGCCCTCCACAATGGCGAGGTCATGAACACCGGCGAGAATCGCATGGTCCTCCACCACCTCACCCGCGGCCGCGTCGGCACGGAGGTCGTACACGAGGGGGTAAACTACCGCGACTTCTACGCCGAGCAGCAGCGCCGTATCGCGGAGTTCGCGAAGGGCGTCCACGCCGGCAGCATTACCGGCAGCACCGGCAAGCCCTTCGACACGGTGGTCCAAGTCGGGATCGGCGGCTCGGACCTCGGGCCGCGGGCAATGTACCTGGCCCTGGAGCAGTACGCGCGGCACGAGGGGATCGGGCCCCGGCTGGAGGGTCACTTCATCTCCAATGTGGACCCCGACGATGCCGTGGCCGTCCTGGATCGACTAAACCCGGAGACAACGCTCTTCGTGCTGGTGTCAAAGAGCGGCACGACCCAGGAGACCCTTACGAACGAGGCCTTTGTCATTGAGAAGCTCGAGGCGCGCGGAATCAGTGGTCTGGACCCACGGCAACACATTGTGGCCGTAACCTCGCAGTCGAGTCCCATGGCAAAGTCGAGCGACTATCTGGACGCCTTCTACATTGATGACTACATCGGAGGACGGTACTCGAGCACCAGCGCCGTAGGGG
This sequence comes from uncultured Spirochaetaceae bacterium, assembly GCA_964413635.1. GTDB lineage: Bacteria > Spirochaetota > Spirochaetia > DSM-27196 > PWMO01 > CAYFQV01. Next base: position 44,253 of record CAYPTH010000012.1, on the reverse strand, counting down.
GAACCATCCTCACCCTCGCCTTCGGCCCCGAGGTCTTTGCGGAGTTCCTTGCCGGCGCCCACGAGGCGGACAAGACCGCCGCCACGCGGGACCTCTGGAAGAACCCGGCGCTGCTGGACGCGCTCATCGGTGTCTATGAGCGGAACATCCTCGATCTCCCCATGACGGCGGTTCTACCCTATAGCCAGGCACTCTCTCGATTTCCGGCACACCTTCAGCAACTCGATATGGAGAGTAATGGAAAGAGCGTGAACCGCGCCGGCGGTGCCCTCGACTACTCCACAGGACCTGTCGTCTTTGGTGAAGCGGGAACGAACGGTCAGCACAGCTTCTACCAGCTCCTGCATCAGGGAACGGACATTGTTCCCCTGCAGTTCATCGGCTTCCGAGAGTCGCAGCGTCGGGAGGATGTCGTCTTCCAGGAGTCATCGAGTCAGCGCAAGCTCCTTGCCAATCTGACCGCTCAGATCGTCGCCTTCGCCCAGGGAAAGCGGGACGCCAACCCCAACAAAGCCTTTGCCGGAGAGCGTCCATCCAGCGTGATCTACGGCGAACGACTCACACCTCGGCGCCTCGGAGCGCTCCTTGCCCACTATGAAAACAAGGTGATGTTTCAGGGCTTCCTCTGGAACGTGAACAGCTTCGACCAGGAGGGTGTGCAACTCGGCAAAGTCCTCACCAAGCGCGTCCTCGGGAACGAAATGGACCCGGCACTCGAGACCTATGCGACGCTCTTAGGCGTTCGCGAGGGGGAGTAGCCACCGTGCTTACCGTTGATCCTCGCGCAAAGGCGCTCATATTCGACATCGATGGGACGCTGGTGGACACCATGCCGATTCACGCGGCGGCGTGGAAGCGCGTCCTCGCCGACCACGGCGTCTCCATTGACGACGACTACTTCCATGAACACCTAGGCGGTCATCCGACCGGACAGATCATTCAGATCATCAACGAGAAATTTGACGTTAAGCTCAACGCCGCGCAGGTTGGCGCCGAGAAAGACCGAGCCTTCGTCGCAAATGTGACCATGGTCCAACCGATACGCCCGGTAGTGGAGATCGTGGAGTCGAGTTACGGCGTTCTTCCCCTCGGGCTGGCCACCAATGAGACGGCAGGAATTGCAAACATGAGCATGCGCACGGCCGGATTGGCACATTACTTTTCCGTCATGGTCACCCTGGACGAGATTGAGCGGCCGAAGCCCGATCCGGAGATCTTCCTGCTGTGCGCCGAGCGTCTGGGAATGGATCCGCAGGTGTGTCAGGTATTCGAAGACTCCGAACGAGGTCTGGAAGGCGCTCGACGCGCCGGCATGATCGTAAGCGACGTCCGTACCGCGCTCTAGCGGCGTCGGCGACTGCCAATTCCGGTAGCGCCAATGACTGCTCCCACCGCAAGGCCCACGGCGCCGGAAATCAGGATGTTCTGCCTCGCCTCTTTGATCCCGGTTACAGTCTGGCCGATTTCCCGCAGAGCGCCTTCGATCCCGTCTCCCGGTAGCCGGAAAAGCTGATCAATGGCAACGAATTCGCCACCAATCCGACCGAAAATCAGATAGCCGACCCCCAGGCCGACAATGCCGACCACGACCGCTGCTGTTATGATACGCCCCACGTGTGCCTCCCGTATTCCTTGATTCGTCGTTCTTCTTCCCCACAACTATAGCGATGTTTCTCAAACTATCAATTCGGATTGGTCATTCATCCAGCCAACGACATCGTGGAAGACTTCGTCACGGTTGATCTCATGAAAGAGCTCATGGCGCGCCCCAGGGTAGAGCCGAACGGAGATCCGCGTGTGACCTGCGCGCTCGAATTGCTCCGCCACCCGTGGCGCGGAAGCGCCCTGATCCGTCACCGGATCGGCGTCTCCGGAAAGGAGATAGAGCGGTAGACCGGCTTCGGCAATGCGGGCCACGGTGTCTCCGGCGTGAGCCCGGTCGATCGCCTCAAATAGATCGGTATACAGGTGTGACGCGAAGGGGCCGCCCAGGGTCGGATCCGCAATGTAGGCATCCACCGCATCGGGATCGCGATTGAGCCAGTCGAACTCGGTCCTGCGCTCTTTGATACTGCGGCTGTACGCTCCGAACACCATGGCGCCGAGCAGCGCGTTTGCACTGCCGGGACCGCGAAGGACTCTCCCAATCCCAGCAAGAAGGCGTCCGACCCACAGGAGTGGCCCAAGCGGTCCCACGACGCCCGACAGGATCACCCCGCGGTACGAGCTCGGGCTCTCCGCCGCCACGATCCGAGCAATGAGGGACCCCATGCTGTGGCCAATCAAAAAGATCGGGCCCCCCGGGTGGCGCTGCTCAATCTCTCTACGGAGGTCGCGGCAGTCCGCAACGACGGCATCCAATCCCTGACGCGGATCGAGGAGGGTCGGACCGGTCGGTCGACCGGCCTCGCGTGACATCCGCGAGCCGTGTCCGCGAAGGTCCGCCGCATAGACCGTGTAGCCCGATTCAGCGAGGGCCGCGAAGAGCGCTTGGTTTCGCTCGGCCCGGTCCCCCATACCGTGGATGTACTGGACGGCTCCTCGGCCGCCAGGAAGAGCCCCGTCCGTCGTGAATTCCTTGTCACCGGTGTCATCGGCCTGCCACGAGAACACGGTGAACTCGGCGCCGTCGAAGGAGGAGGTAATCTGCATACTCGTTTGTCTCACAAGGTGAGAGTACCATGCCACGCGAAGGCGTGCACGGCGGGGGAAAAGCCCCGCAAGGCCGACTTCACATGGAGCGTATCGCGGTGTAGGATACGCGAAAGGAGCCAAGCGAATGAGCCGCGTACACAACTTTTTTGCAGGGCCATCGACCCTGCCGGAACCAGTACTTCAGGAGATACAGAAGAACATTGCCGACCACCACGGCGCAGGTCTCTCGATTATAGAAGCCAGTCACCGTAGCCCCATGTATGATGAAGTGCATACCAAGGCTATCGAGCTCCTCCGCGATCTGCTTGCAGTTCCGAAGGATTACTCAATCCTCCTTCTCGGCGGCGGCGCTACGCTGCAATTTACCATGGTGCCGTACAACTTCCTCCGCCCGGGCGGAAGCGCCGACCTGCTCTTGACCGGCTCCTGGGCCAAGAAGGCGCAGGCGGATGCGAAACTCTTCGGCGACGTGAACCTTGTGTATGACGGCTCCTCGAACGGATTCACTTCGCTTCCCGACCCTTCCGAAGTGGAGCCGACGAAGGGGGCAAAGTACCTGCACCTCACGTCGAACGAGACGATTGGCGGGCTCCAGTGGAGCAGCTTTCCCAAGAGCCCGAAGGTCCCCATGATCGCGGATATGTCGAGCGATATAGCCGGTCGACGCTTTTCGGTGTCCGACTTCGGCTTGATCTACGCCGGCGCCCAGAAGAACCTCGGTCCGGCCGGCGTGACGGTCGTGATTATCCGGAACGACCTCTTGGAGAAGGTGCCCGACGACAGCCCTGCGTACCTGAATTACAAGATTCACGCCGAGAAGAACTCGCTTTACAACACACCCCCGGTGTTCTCGATCTACGGCATGAGCCTGACACTGGGGTGGGTGAAGGCGCAGGGCGGCGTCAAGGCCATGGAAGAGCGCAACACCAAGAAGGCGGGCTTACTCTACGACGTCATTGATAACAGCGACGGCTTCTACCGCTGCCCCGTGGACGAGCACGCCCGGTCGAAGATGAACGTGGTTTTCCGCCTTCCCACTGAAGAGCTGGAGGCGTCCTTCATTGGAGAGGCCAAGCGAAGCGGCATGATTGGTCTTAAAGGTCATCGCAGCGTCGGCGGCTGCCGCGCCTCACTCTACAACGCCATGCCCGTTGAAGGTGCCGAGGCGCTTGCTACCTTCATGAAGGAGTTTCAGCAGAAATACGCATAGGGTTTTCGTTGACGTCGGCGTGCGCGTGGACTAAAGTTAGAGGTGGAGCTGGGTTCGCGCGCATGGCGGATTCAGAATCAAATGCTCGAGGAGGGAGGCACACCAATGGCACCGCCGCTCTTCGAAAGCCGGTTCGCCGGCACAGACCACCATCTTTTCCAAGCGCGAAACGCGCAAAACTAAGACGTACGCTGACCACGTCAGCACGTAAGAGCCGGCATTGAGTGCCGGCTTTTTTGCATCCGCATGGCTTCGACGGCACCAACCCAAATCTCAGAACAAGCTCAAGCCTACGTCACGTGCTGCGCCTTCAAATCAACGCGATACCCCGCGCCGAAGGGGCTCTCGTAGCCCTCCACCCCGGCACGTCGATACACCTCCGCCGGTATACCGATATCCGCAAGGACCAAACGCCCCGTACGCGCCCTGGCGAGACCGGTCTTCGGCAGGGCCAAGGTCATGGTCAGGCTAGGTGTCACGACCACTCCCGGCGCCGCGCCGGTCGTTGCATCCGTGCCGGACGGCACGTCCAGGGAAATGGTTGGGACGCCCGGATGGTGCTCCTGCGCCGCCCCTACCATCTTCACGAGTGCTGAGGCACCGCCACGCGGTTCACCACGCGCGCTGTAGCCAAGGATGGCGTCTATTACGAGGAGAGTGGACTCATCCTGCGCCAACACATCCAGACGACCGTCGGCGAGGACCGGCCGAACCCCCGCCGCGCGGGCGATCTTGAGTTGCTGTTCCGTCACCTTCGGGAGATCGTGCCCTCGAGTGATTGCCAGCACGACCGAGCGACCGTGGTTGGCCAGATGACGGGCAGCGCAGATTCCCCCACCTCCATTTCCACCGGTGCCGGCGGCGATTAGAATGTGTCCGGTTTCGCGGGCCTCACCCCCTGCTTCGCTTAACAACTCCAGACTCAACTCCGCCAGATTTCGCCCGGCGTTCTCCATCATTTGGTACAGATTAGGACCCGTTTCCTCCACGGCAATGCGGTCGATCTCCCGCATCTGTGCGGTGTCTACGGCAGCTACGGGACGCCCCCTTACGGTCATGAACATTCGTGCCCTCTCCCATTGCCCCTACATTCGCTTGATGGTGTTTTGGGGTTACACGACATTCTAATGAGGGCGGCGTTAGGCCGCCAACAAGACGAGGCGGATAGCGACCCACCTCCTGAGTATTCAGTCACCACTTCAAGATTATCGATGAGACACCGGGACTGGACCTGGTGGCGATTTCCGTAGACGGCACAAAGGCGCGCGTATTGAGCGA
>CAYPTH010000012.1:0-39010 GCA_964413635.1 uncultured Spirochaetaceae bacterium | reverse complement strand
GACTGGACCTGGTGGCGATTTCCGTAGACGGCACAAAGGCGCGCGTATTGAGCGAGAAGGATCCGGCGAACCTGCCGTGGAAAAACATGGACATCGATCTCCTGCGCCGGCTGCACAACCAACAGCATCACCCCGCCCGTGGAGGTCATGAGCCGTCGCAGAAGTTCCGTCGCGGCCGTGCGGCTGCCCAGAGCATTGTGCCGTCCACCATGGGAGCGGCAGGCGCACGTCACTGCTTGGTCGTCATTTGCACCGGCTGGTGCGTCGCCTCAATCACGTCGCGCCACAGACTGCTCTCCGGGTCGACGAAGTTCCGCGTCGACACGACCAGGCGAATGGGAACGTGAACGAAGTGGTTGTTGACCAGGCTAATGACGATCTTCGTCTTTCCCGCCATGGCGGCGTGGACGGCGTTGTTGCCCAGCCGAGAGCAGTAGAGCGAGTCCGTCGGTGAGGCGACGGCGCTCCTGATGATGTAGCTCGGGTCGATGTACTTCAGGTTGATATGCCTGTTTTTCTGCTCGAAGTGCTTTGTGATCTCGTTCTTGAGAAACACCCCGATATCCCCGAGCTTCTTGTTCCCCGAGGCGTCGGTGCCTCCCGCTGTCTCCAGCAGATCCTGGCCGGCTCCCTCCGACACGACAATGACGGCGTGATTGCGCCGGTCCAGGCGCCTCTCCAAATGCGATAGAAGCCCGTTTTCGCCGTGGAGCTCAAAGAGCACCTCAGGAATGAGGACAAAGTTCACGTCATGACTGGCCAAAGCGGTGTGGGCGGCAATGAAGCCCGAGGCGCGCCCCATGACCTTCACCAGTCCAATTCCGTTGATGGCGGAGTGCGCCTCCGCGTGGGCGCCGCTCACCGATTCGGTTGCCTTGGCAACAGCGGTTTCGAAGCCGAAGGAACGCTGAATGAAGCTCAGATCGTTATCAATGGTCTTTGGAATGCCGACAACCGCAATCTTGAGACCGCGGCGTTCGATCTCTTCGGCGATTGCCAGGGCCCCCTTCTGCGTCCCGTCCCCGCCAATCGTAAAGATCATGTTGAGGTTCATCCGCTCAATCGCGTCGACGATATCCTCCGTCCGTTCCCCACCTCCGCGGGAGGAGCCGAGAAGTGTTCCCCCGATGCGATGGATGTCATCTACGACATCAATATCGAGATCCATGGTGGGAATGCCGTGGTCGGGAAGGAAGCCCTTGTAGCCAAAGCGAATCCCGGTGATGCGCTTCACGTCGTAGCGGTACCAGAGGCAGCGGACGATCGCCCGCGTCACATCGTTGAGACCGGGACAGAGCCCGCCGCAGGTTACAATGCCGGCGCGCACGTGATCCGGGGAGAAGTAGATCCGCTCCCGGGGACCCGCAGGCTCTAATATCTCCTGAGACTTGTACTCCCGGGCTCCGCCCTCCTGGGGCATGGTGATATCAAAGAGGACGCCTTGGCTGTCCTCCACATAGTTGGCAATCTCGTCACCATGGACGGTGGAATACGCAATAGGGCTCTTGATCTTCCGCTCACCCAGTCTCGGCACCGAAAAGTCGTACATAATGCGTGATCCTATCAGCTTTCACGATCCGCGCTCAAGCTTGCGCCGCTCAGATTGACCGCTCGGCGCGCCTTCTCTATGCTGAGCTGGGTCACATCAGGGAGGACTAGGTGCACGTAGCAGTCGTCGGCGGAGCCGGCTACATTGGAAGCCACACGACCCGCGCCTTATTGGACGCGGGATACTCCGTAACCGTGGTGGACAACCTTGCCACCGGGTTGCGAGCCAACCTATTTCCCGACGCCGGCTTCATTCATGCCGATGTCGCCGGTTACCGCTCCCTCGAGCGCGCCTTCGCGCAGGCCTCCGAGCGGGAACCGGTACGGGCGGTGGTCCATCTGGCCGCTTTCAAGGCCGCCGGCGAGTCCATGACGGCGCCGGAGAAGTACGCGGAGAACAATATTGCGGGCACGATCAACCTGCTCAACGTCGCCGTCGAGGCGGGGGCGACGGATGTGGTGTTCTCCTCCTCGGCGGCGGTCTACGGCGAGCCGGAGTACCTTCCGGTGGATGAGGCGCACCCCACGAAGCCGACGAACTTCTACGGGTACACGAAGCGTGCAATTGAAGAGCTCCTGGAATGGTACGATCAACTCCGGGGGCTGCGCTTTGCCGCGCTTCGCTACTTTAACGCCGCAGGGTACGATCCGCAGGGGCGAGTATCCGGTCTGGAGCTCAACCCGCAGAACCTATTGCCGGTGATCATGGAGGTGGCGGCGGGGACGCGGCAGTCCCTTACCATCTTCGGTGACGACTACGAGACGCGCGACGGAACGGGGGTGCGGGACTACGTGCACGTCACCGATCTTGCCGATGCCCACGTCCTCGCCTTGGAGACGATTCGCAGGGACGGCGCGAGCCTGACGGTAAATCTCGGCAGTGAAGAGGGGATCTCCGTGAATGAGATGCTAGACACCGCCCGTCGGCTTACCGGCCGCGAAATCCCCTCCGTAATGGGTGAGCGCCGCGCCGGCGACCCGGCGAAGCTCGTAGCCTCTGCGAAGAAGGCGCGCGACCACCTTGCGTGGAACCCCACACACAGTGATGTCGAGTCCTTGGTGCGAACCACCTGGGCGGTGTACCAGCGACATCTCTAACCTATCAGCGGAAGGCCCCCAGGCATAGGGGCTTCGTATCCTGGGGCGAGAAACCCGCCGGCGGAGTGAGTTAACGCCCGGTTTTCAACAGGGTGCGTGATACGTTCGAGGATTTTGCTCGAAGCTTGGACAATTGTATCCGGTGTTCTCCCGTACAACGAGACTCGGCATTCGCTTCGACTTAATGCCGAAAACGCGGCACGCCCGGGGAAACTTCGGGTCCCACGTGACCTGGAAGTGGCGGCATTTGAGACAGTTTGGCGGCTTCTCCGGCGCGTGGGACGACACGTCCTCTATGGTCTCCTCCTTCCTTCCTATGGTATACTCTATCAAACGACGATTTTTCGACCATCACGTGAAGAGGATTACGCAATGGAAGTGCACTACTACCTGTCGGTAAACCCACTGGAAGCCTTGATCGCGTCACAGCTGGAGCCAATTCAGTTTGGTCAGTACATGTCGACGGGAACCAAGAACGGCTCGTATGAGCGTATCATGTTCGCCGAATTGGAAGGGGGATTCGGAAGCGAATTCGACTGGGACTACGCAAAGAAGCGAACCGTCCCTCACGAGGACGGGAGGCCGAAGCACTCCGTATGGATGTCGGTTTATCGCTCCTTGGAGTTCGTCGACCTGAGTAAGCTGAAGTCGCTCTACTTGACAACGAGGGATGGCCGAAGCCTCGAATTGGCCCCCCAGAAGTTTGATGCCGCCGGCGAGAATCGCGAGTACTATATCTACCAAGAGCTTTGTCCGATAACTCCGTTGGTAGTAAGCAGGCTGAACCCCGTCGAATTTAGCGAGTACATGACGGATCGCACCAACAAGGTGAGTGTTCCGAAGCTTGTGTTCGCCGATCTCAAGACGGTCGATCCGGACGATTACGAGAACACTGGAAACATCGGTGGCGCCTACGACCGAAATCTGAACCACCTTCGTGACTGCATCCGTGATGTAACGACACAAAAGGACAAGCCGAACAAGAACGTTGAACGCTCCGTAGGAGGCTTCTCCTATCAGAGCATCAATACGGGTGTCTATTTTGGTGACGGGTCAGACATTGTTGTGTATCCACTTCCCTCGCAGGAGGAACTCCGCTCGACCTACTATGACTGGGCTCGATCGGCCATGATTCTCTAAGTGAACAGAAACTCGTCTCAGGAGGGCCGCACGGAAACGGCGGCCCTCGTCGTCTATCGAAAAGAGAACAGTGACTCCCGCGACGAGCTCATTCGGCTGCTCGACGCCTTAGACATCCACACCGTGGAGTGCGTGGCTATCCGCATCGAAACGCCGCGACCGGGACTTCTTGTGGGCTCCGGCAAGGCCGATGAAATTGCCTCTCGAGCGGATGAGCTGGAAGTCGACTACATTGCCTTCGATGATGATCTCTCCGCCGCGCAGGAACGGAACTGGGATCGACTCTCCGGTCGCATCACGATCGACCGGCAGGAGGTAATCCTCCGCATCTTCGAGATGCACGCCTCCACCCGAGAGGCACGGCTGCAGGTCGAGTTGGCTCGAAGCGAATACATGCTGCCCCGGCTGCGCCGAGCGTGGACACACTTGTCTCGGCAGCGGGGTGGTATGAAGGGAACCCGCGGCGAGGGCGAGAAGCAGCTCGAGGCGGACCGCCGGGTTGTTCAGGAGCGCATCGCTGCGATCAAACGGGAGCTCTTCAGTGTGGGTGAGCAACGCGACCTCCGCAGGAAGCGACGGCAGGACGTGCCGGTACCAATGGGGGCCTTGGTTGGCTACACCAATGCGGGAAAGTCGTCTCTGCTCCGAGCACTCACCGGTGCAGAGGTGAAGATCAACGACGCTCCTTTCGTGACCCTCGACCCGATGACCCGACGGTTGCAGCTTTCCGCGGGTCTCGAGGTGGTCCTCTCCGACACTGTCGGCTTTATTCAACGCCTTCCACACCAGCTGGTCGACGCCTTTCACTCAACCTTGGAGGAGGCAATGATCTCCGACTTCCTCATTTTGGTGGTGGACGGCTCTTCTCCGGCGACGCAGCTCCACATTGCAACCTCCCGGGAGGTCCTAGCGGAAATCGGCGCCGCAAAGCATCCGGTGATCATTGCGTACAACAAGGCGGACGCCGCCCCGGATACCACCCGTCTCGAGCTCGAAGCGCGCCGGCTTGCGGACGACTTCGCCGCCGAGACGGTGATCGTTTCCGCGCGACGCGGTACGGGCCTCGAGGAGTTGCGGGCGGCGATCGAGCGCATGGTGTCCGCCCAGAACCGCGCAGGACACTATCTTCTGCCGTACGACCGCGCAGATCTGGCGGCACTCGTCCACCGGACCGGGGTCGTCGTCGACGAAGAATATGCATCCGATGGAATTCGCATTTCCGCCTACGTTCCCGACCGTACCCACGGCATCCTGGCTCCCTTTGTGGCATAGGTTCCCATCATGTCTCGCCGGCTTCGAGAGCCCATCCCCCGTATAGACACGAACCGGGCGCTCTATCAGCAGCTCCTTCCGCTTGCGCGGCTCGCGCCGGGTGAGGTATGGGAAGACCCGAAGGAAGGTCACCGCGTCGGCGTCCTCGACGCAACCGACGCCGAACAGGTAGAGCGCCTCATGCACGGACAACGTGCCTACGCGGCGATTCACGACCCTCCCTACAACTTCGCCGTCGGCGGGCAAACATCCGAGGGTCTTTCAGCTCGGTCCCTGAGCAGCTACCTCGATTTCACCCGCCGCTGGGTTGCGAACAGCGTCGACGCGCTGGCAGATGAGGGGCATCTCTACGTGTGGATGGGCGCGGATCAGCGCCACGGTTTCCAACCCGTGGCGGACGTAGCGGTGCTCATGCGCGACTTCCCCGAGCTCGAATCGCGCAGTTGGATCACCGTGCGCAACCAGCGCGGATATGGGACGCAGGGAAACTGGATGGCCGTCCGACAGGAAATCCTGTACTACCGCCGCGGTGTTCCAGAGTTCACCGTGCAGCACACGGAAATACCGCGGCTCTTGCGTGGGTACTACAAGGATGTGCGCGGCCGGCGAAGGGAGAACAGCGAGCGCAGCCGCAGCGACACGATCCGCCCGGGAAACGTGTGGATGGATATTCAACAGGTCTTCTACCGAAGCTTGGAGAATGTTCCCGGAGCCTACGCCCAGAAGCCGCTGTCGGCAATCGAGCGCCTGTTGGCTTCCACGGCAGCGGCCTCCCGCGCGGCGAGTGGAGCCAATGCCCTCGTCATCGACTTCTTTGCACACTCAGGAACCACGCTGGTTGCCGCGGAACGGATCGGTCTGCCCTGCTACACCATGGACCGTGACCCCGTTTTCGCCGAGCTCACGATCCGGCGTCTGGAACACTACCGGAGGGGCGGCCGGCCGGGGTGGCAGTGCGAGAATCCCTTCCCCGAGCTTGACTGAAACCTATGTACGTTTTAGGGAATCGGAAGCTCCTTGCTGTACATTCGGTGACGCTTGTAGACCTCCGCGCCGAGTGTCTGCAAATCACGGATCATCAGCTCGGTGCTCTCGGCGACCTGCGTGCATTCGGCGGTTCGCATCCGCCCACCTTGGCCGACGGTCTTTGCAATCTCGTAATACATGACCGCGTTCCCGCCGAGCCGCTGGTACTCCGGAAGAACTCCCACGCCGTTTACGATCAGATCAGTGGTCGTCTTGAACTCCCGATAGAGATCGACGACGGTCCACGGATTGAGACGCCCACGAGATCGCTGGATCGCCGCGGAGACATCTGGGAATGCCAGTAGATATCCCACAACACGATCGTCATAGGTCAGGATCTTCTCCAACGGAGGATCAGCAACAACGAGAAGGTCCTTGATAAGCTGTTTGAGCTCATCCTGGGTGAAGGGGTAGTCCTCCGGGTGATCGCCGAGGGTGATGTTGTACATGCTTGCCACATCCCAGGCGATCTTCTTGAGCTCTCGCTTGTTCTTGAATCGCAAGACCTTGAAGCGGCCTCGCTTCAGCACCCGCTGCGCAAGGGAGGCGACCTTCTCCGGCGGCTTGAAGTCCCACGGGTCAATGCTGAAGGATAGCAGGTCCTCATACTTCTCGAAGCCCAGACGGTCGAAGTGCGCGGGGTAGTAGGCGTGATTGTAGCGCATCATAGTCATGGCTGCGCGCTGCTCGAAGCCCTCAACCAGAATGCCGCTTCCCGCGGCGCCGCCGAAGAGCATGGGCCCGCTGAGATGCGTCAGGCCCCTCCCCTGCGCCCAGGCGCCGGCTTCCCGGAAAAGCGCGTCAACGACCTCGGCGTCATCGTAGAACTCGGGGAAGTAGAAGTGCGCGGTGGAGGTTCCGTGTTGATCATTGTAGCGCCCGTTTTCGACCACGCAGATCCGGCCGACCGTCCTGTCGCCGCGGCGAGCAACGAAGAAGTCGCCAGCGGCGTGACCAAAGTAGGCGTGCTTCTTCCGCACAATGCTGCGCATGTCGGTTCGGAACCACGGCACCCAATAGGGATTGCCCTCGTAGATCGTGTAGGGCAAGCGAATGAACTCGCGCAGCAAGCGACGGTCGTTACCAACCCGTTCCACGATTACATCGTCATGAGTCATGGAGGGGAGTATACCCCAAGCGCACAAATTGGAGCAAATCGAAATGCCGCCGCGCTATTTGCGAAGCTCGGCGCAAGTGCTATCATGTAATACAGCATGGAGTGGGAACGTACGCGTCTCTATACCCACACCTACCAATCTCCAATCGGGGACATTCACATTGCCGTCGACCGAAGCGGTCGGGTCTTTCGTCTCAGCTATCTACCCGTCGACGGTCTCGGTGTCTCGTATGACCTCGAGGAGAACAAGTACGCGTGTGGGGAGGTCGAGTACCAACTCGACCGTTACTTCGAAGGTGAGCTCAAGCGATTTTCTCTCGAGCTCGCCTTCGACGGTACCGAGTTTCAGAAGCTCGTGTGGCAACGGCTTCTGAAGGTGCAGTATGGCTCGGTAACAACCTATGGCGAGATTGCGAAGAAGATCGGCAAGCGCGAAGCCGCCCGGGCCGTTGGGAACGCCGTTGCGGCGAATCCCCTTCCAATCGTCGTTCCGTGCCACCGCGTGCTCCCGGCGTCGGGGAAAGTCGGCAAGTACGCCGTCAGGTCCCTCAATGGGAGCGGAACGAACGCCAAACGTGCTCTGCTGAAGCTGGAGGGGGCTCTGCAGGGAACGCGCGTGCACAGCTGATACGGAGCTCGCGAGCTCACGTCAGCGACAACTAAATCACGCACTCTTCGCGCGACTTGAGCTCTTCACGAATATCTGGAGAAGCTGGATAAAGTAGTATATCCGCTGATAGATCCACAACATGCGCTCTTTGAGTGGCTCTTCCGAATACCCGTCCAGCTCTTTCCAGTTCACGATCATCTCGCTCTGCTTGTTGTCATAGTCTTCGAGAAGAGCCTTCAAGATCTTGGCGATTGTGATGAGACTTTGTGCGGAGCTGTTTATCATGTTGCGGGCGGTTTCATTCACCCGACCGAGCTCCTCGCGCAGCATCTTCGCCGATGTCTTATCCTTGTCCACCACCTTACCCATGGCGCGTTTGATCTTCATGCCCAACTCGCCCTCGTCGCCGAGGCTGTCGTCGAACTTCACGATCTGGTCCGCCACGGAAAGCACCTGATGAAAGGCCTCCGATAGCTGCTGGGACATCATATTTGATGACCATTGCCCACGAACGAGGAGAATGTCTCGAACAACCTCGCGCACATCTTTCTTGAAGTAGTCGAGAAGGAAGGCCTTGAGGTAGTTGATTGGCGCGGTATGCGTGTAGCCCGCCAGCATTCGCTTCGTGAACACGAGATTCGCTTTGTCGGTGTAGTTTTTCGTCCGCGCGACGACGGCATCTCCAAACACCTTCTGCTTGAGCTGATCGATCTTTCGGTTCTTGCGCTCGTTCAGGAGTTTCTGGACCGTGCCCTCGGTCGTGGTTTTGATCTTGTTGAGGTATGACTCCACGATCCGGTGCTTCTCCTGCTTGTAGGATGGCTCGTAGAAGGGGTCTTCCTCGGCGTGTTGAATAATGAGGGTGAAGAGCTTCGACTTACGAATGTCATCAATGGAGGAGAGGACCTTCTGCCAGCCCTGGCGGTTGATCACCTCTACTCCCTTATACGATTGCAGGGTGTCCAAGACGGCGTCCCAGTCGACCTCGCTTTCGAGGGGAAATGCGACTTCCTGGAAATCCTTCAGATCGTCGGTGATGTACTGTGCGCTAATGGAGTCGAACTTGGGTTTGGCTCCGTACGCGTCCTCCTGTATTGAAGAGTCGAACTTGCGCAGCACGAAGTAATAGTCGAACTTCACCAGTCGGACGAGTCCCAAGAGGTTCGTGTAGGTCTCGTTGATGCGTTTGATCGTGGCGGAGTCAAAGGAGCTGAAGAAGCCGACCATCTCGTCCTTGAGCTGCTTGCTCAATTCCTTGGTATCGGCGCTATTCTCAGCCTGCTCGCGGATCTGATCCTCGGAGAAACGCTCCTTGCGCTGCTGCTGCTCTTCGGACATGAAACGTTCAATGACAATGGACTGGAGGCCGGCGGACGACTCGGCATTGGCCAAGAGATTCTGTGCAGGACCCACAACTTTGTAGATGTCGAAGAAGAGGCGCGCCATAGCGGGAAGCGCCTCTTGCCCCCGCGGCTTGTAGAAGCGCTGCTTCATCTTGCGAAGCTGCTTGCCGATGAGCTTCAGCTTCCGCTTCTTGTCGCGCTCGGGGTCATCTCCGCCTGCGAATATCGATACGATTCGATTCAAGAAATCCATGGAACACCAGCGAGAGAGCCGGCCTTGGCTCGAAGACCGACTTACTTCATTCCCCGAACCTGAAGAATAGGGCTAACGGCAGAACACTACGGCAAATAGCCGGCACTGTCAACGTTATCATACGGGGGAGAGCGGGTGCGAACCGTTGCATCCCGCTTCGCCCCTCGCTATAGTGCCCCACATGCACGAGATTGCGGAAGGATTGAACGAGTCTCTGAAGGGGAGCGTTGCCGAGCGTTTGCTGTCGAGCTTCGGACGGCGCATCTACTTTCCCAAGGGGATCGTGGCGCAAACGGCTGAAGCAGGAAAACGCGCTCACAAGTACAACGCAACCGTCGGCATGGCCTTCGAGCACGGCGAGCCAATGCTTCTGCCTTCGTTGTCGGAGCATGTAAGCGGCCTTACTGCACGGGAGGCAGTTTCCTACGCCCCCACCGCGGGCGTGCCGGAGCTGCGGGAGGCGTGGGCAAGAGAGATCCGCGCGAAAAATCCCTCCCTCGCAGGTGCCTCCCTCTCAACGCCGGTGGTGACCAGCGGCCTGACCAACGGCATTGCCCATCTCGGCGACATGTTCGTGGACGAGGGCGACACAGTTGTCCTCCCCGATCTGTTCTGGGGCAACTACCGCCTCATCTTTCAGGAACGAGATAGGGCGCAACTTCACACCTTTCCATTCTTCAGTGGCGACGGCTTGAATGTGGATGGCTTCGCCGCCGCTCTTCGCCGGACCGCGCAGTCGACGAATCGGATTGTCACCATCCTCAATTTTCCCAACAACCCGACGGGGTATACACCGACGGAAGTTGAGATGCGCGGCATTGTAGACGCGCTGCACGCTCGGGCGGAGGATGGCGCTTCCATCCTCTGCATAACGGATGATGCGTATTTCGGCCTCTTCTACGACCGGAACAGTGCGAAGGAATCACTCTTTGCGCACGTTGCAGGTCTCCACCCGAACATTCTTGCCGCGAAGGTAGATGGGGCGACAAAAGAAGAGTACGCCTGGGGTCTTCGCGTGGGATTTCTCACCTTCGGGTCGAAGGGCATGACCGAAGAACAGTACGCCGCCCTCGAAGAGAAGCTAAAGGGCACCATCCGCTCCTCGATATCCAACTCGAGCAAGATCTCCCAGTCCCTCGTAGCACGGGTGTTGGCGAGCCCCAATCACGAAAGCGAGAAGGAGCTAGCGTATGAGCGGCTCAAGCGGCGGTTCGATCGGGTACGGGAGCTCGTGGAGGACTCTTCCCGCCCGCAGGCGCTGAGGCCGCTTCCCTTCAATTCTGGATACTTCATGACCTTTGCATGCGAGGGGATCGACGCCGAAGAGCTTCGACAGGCGCTTCTCGATCGAGGAATTGGTACGATTGCAGTTGGCTCGGCCTATTTGCGGGTAGCGTATGCTACCGTCGAGGAAGAAGAGCTCACCCCCTTCTTCACGGAGCTGTACGAAACCGCAAGCTCACTTGGGAACTAGGTAGCGCCCGAGCTCGCTCAGCTCCCGTATCCCACGGTACACCGGCGGCTGATTCTTGTGCTCTTTCTGGTCGACCATTGCCACGTGCTGGTAGAGCCTGTCGATGAGGTCTGCAAGCAGGTTCAGATTGGATGGGAAGTTGTTGACCGAAATCTCCCGCAAGACCCGGTCGTTGGCGGCCGCCGCTCCACCACCGTAGCCCGACTTTCGGCTGAGAATACTGCGGAGGTGCGGTTGCACCTCGCGACGCGCGTGGTAGACGAACCGTGCAAGCGCCAGAATGCGGTCGTACAGCTCATGGTAGCTGTAGCCCTGGCCGCTATAGTGCTCGGACTTTTCCGTTATCGCTTCAATGAGAGTCCACGTTCCTTGATCCAGGGGCATGACGGAGTAGGCCTGGCGCACATAGCGATTGTTGAGGTTCGTACGGAAGTGCTCGCTGATCCGATCAATGATGGAAAGAGTTTCATTGTCTTTCACCGCCATGCTGGTGAATCCTCCGTTAAGCTGCGTTGTAGTACTTGCCCTGCCAGCTTCCTCGCCGCTCCAGCGCGTGCGTGAGGCCGCTGTAGACCTGCTGTTTCGGCGCAACGTGCCGTGGCAGCGCGCGGTGATCCCGTGGCGTATCACAGGACACTCGCATGATCACCGTTTCGGGGGGAAGCCGTTCAATAAACCGTGCGGCGTAGTCCAACTGACGGCGGTGACCGGGCAGTGTCATACTTCCGGCCAGGTACTCTCGGTAGAGTGCGGTGCCATGCGGAATGTGGAGGTTGTGGATCTTCACACCGTCCGGCCGGAGTCGGGCGAGAAACTCGGCACTCTCCTCGATCTCCCGACGCCCCTCGCCCGGAAGACCGTTGATCATATGCACAGCGACGTGAACGCCGGCATCACGGAGGAGAGCGAAGGCGCGCTCGAAGTCCGCCACGCTGTGACCACGGCGAATGGCGCGGAGCGTCCGGTCGTGCGCCGACTGGAGCCCGAGCTCGACCCATACATCCCGTTCCGGGCTTTGATACGAGCGAAGCAGACGAGCTCGCTCACGGTCGAGTGAATCCGGGCGAGTGGACACGACCAGCTCGCGAAAGGGAAAGCTCGATAGACCCGCATCGTAGATGCGCTTGAGCTCCTCCGGCGTGCCGAAGGTTGACGTGAAGGCTTGAAAGTACAGCGCGAAGTGCTCTGCGCCGTAACGACGTCTCAGGAATGCAATTCCCCGGTCAATCTGCTCCTGCATATTGCGGATCGTATCGAGGTATTCGGCGCGCGCACCGTGACTGTCGCAGAATGTGCAGCCCTCGCTCTCCCGTCCGAGGATACGGTTCGGGCAGGAGAAGCCACCGTCCACCGCTACGCGATAGGTTTTTCCTCCGTGGCGATGCTTGAGGTAGCGGCTGTAGGAATAGAAGACTCCGGGCGTTTGTTCAGCCATAGCGCTCTGTTTCGTATATTCTACCACGCCTTTCCCGCGCCCTGGAAGGTGGCTCAGCCGTCACCGGAAAGCGGCAATCCCAGGGACAGCGCGACCTTGTCCGCAAAGCTGCGCACCCACGCGGAGTAGTGGCCGATGTCTTCCAGCCGGCTGCGAAACACAAGGTACTCGTCCATGGCGCACCTCCCCCGGTCCGCCAGCAGGATAAGCATCATCAGCGAGTTGAAGTAGGCAATGCCCTGCTCTTCGGCGCGCATGAGCAGCTCTCGATCCTCCGACACCAAGGCGATGCCGCGCTCCTCGGCGAGGGCGAGCACCAGGTCGTCGGGGCACGCACCCCGGAGCGCCTCGCCGGCGCGGAGGGAGGCGCCGGGAACCGTACGCAGCGGCAAGCGAGGCCATCCCGTCTCGGCGGCGACTTCCGCCGGTGTTACGAGATCCACAACGAAGGAAAGCCGGTCGAGAATGCCGACTTTCAGCATGTAGATGATGCTCGAGGCGTCGACGGCCGCGGCGCTCACCTGCCGAAGTAGTCGGGCAGAACGGTTGGGATCAAATACGTCTTCCGGGCTTGTCATTGGGTCGATTGCGGACTTCCCTCCCTGCCTTCTACAATACACCATACTCTTTCACGGAAGAAAAGGAGCCGTTTATGGATTATCTACCTGCAACGGACCGCTATGAAACCATGAAGTACAACCGAACTGGGAAGAGCGGCTTGGATCTGCCGGCTCTCTCGCTTGGGCTGTGGAACAACTTCGGAGGTGAGCATGTCTTCGAAAACGCCCGGCAGATGTGCCGACGCGCCTTCGATCTTGGAATAACCCACTTTGACTTGGCCAACAACTACGGACCACCCTACGGGTCCGCCGAGGAGAGCTTCGGACGAGTTCTGGCCAAGGACTTGCACCCATTCCGAGACGAGCTCGTGATCTCCACAAAGGCGGGCTACGATATGTGGCCCGGCCCCTACGGCAATTGGGGCTCGCGAAAATACCTGTTGGCAAGTTTGGATCAGAGCCTCGACCGGATGGGCTTGGAGTATGTGGACATCTTCTATTCACATCGGGTCGACCCGAGCACGCCGCTGGAAGAAACCATGGGCGCTCTCGCCACCGCGGTGCAGCAGGGAAAAGCGCTGTACGTTGGAATCTCGTCGTACTCCGCAACCAAGACGGCGGAGGCGGCGGATATTCTGCGAAGCATGGGTGTGCGACCGCTGATCCATCAGCCCTCGTATTCCATGCTCAACCGATGGGTCGAAGACGACCTCCTCGACGAGCTCGAGAAGCAAGGGATGGGTTGCATTGCGTTCTCACCCCTCGCCCAGGGGCTGTTGACACCCAAATACCTCGACGGCATTCCTGAGGATTCGCGAGCCGCCCAGCTTCCGGACGTCTTCGGCCGGGACAAGGCGCTGCGGGAAGAAAACCTCAAGAACATCCGCGCCTTGAACGAGATCGCAAAGCGTCGCGGCCAGACTCTGCCGCAAATGGCCCTGGCGTGGTGCCTGCGTGATCCCCGTGTCACCTCGGTCCTCGCAGGGGCAAGTAGACCGTCTCAGATCGAAGACAACGTCAAAGCCCTCGACAACTTGGACTTCACCGAAGAGGAGCTCCGCGAAATCGATCAATACGCGAAGGAAGGGCACATCAACATGTGGGCGGAATCCAGCAACATTAAGTGAGCCGACCGCCGCATGGCAAACCCACGGAGTGCCGGACTCCTGTTGTACAGATTCACCGTCGAACGCCTGGAGGTGTTTCTCGCGCACCCGGGCGGTCCCTTCTTCCGCAACCGGGACGAAGGTGTGTGGACCATACCGAAGGGGATCATTGAGCCGGACGAATGTCCGGAGGTGACTGCACGCCGGGAGTTTCGCGAGGAGGTGGGATTCACACCCGAAGGGGAGCTCATCTCCCTCGGCACAATTCAACAGAAGGGCGGCAAGGTGGTTGCCGGTTTCGCTGCCGGCGGGGATACTCCCGCCAACTTCGAGCTCGAGAGCAACACCTTCGAGGTCGAGTGGCCGCGCCGCTCCGGTCACTTCCAACGCTTCCCGGAAGTAGACCGCGTCGCGTTCTTCTCGGCAAAGGAGGCTCGGCGAAAGCTCAACCCGGCACAGGTTCCGTTCATCGACCGCCTCGAAGAGCATCTTCCGGGCGAGTGACCGAGGCGCGGATCCTTACGGGAGCACCACCACGCTGCGGCCGAGAAGCTTGCCCGCCAAGATGGCATCGATTTTCGAGTCGATCTCTTCCAGGGGCACGTCTTGAGAGATGGCCTCCAGTTGATCCGCGGATAGACGCCACTCTCCGGCTATCTTGTTCCACACCTCGTAGCGCTCTTCCTGCGTACAGTTCACCGAATCCACGCCAATGAGACTCACGTCGCGAAGTATGAAGGGATACACCGTGATATTGAGCTCGGGTGAGGCCACGAGGCCGCAACAGGTAACGGCACCATCGTAGTGCACTTCCTTGAGCGCCTGGGATAGGGGCGCGCCACCAACAGTATCGATCACTCCCGCCCAGCGGCTACTGTCGAGGGGGCGCTTGGACACGTCATTGTCCGTCGTTCGCGGTACGATATTGGAGGCTCCGAGGCGTTCGAGAAGCTCCCGCGCCTCCTCCTTTCCCGACATGGCCGTCACCGTGTAGCCACGTGCGGCGAGCATGGCCACCGCCATGGACCCGACCCCACCGCTTGCACCGGTAACCAGGATCTCACCTCGGTTCGGGGCAACTCCCGAGGATTCGAGCTTCTGCACGGAGTAGGCCGCCGTGAATCCAGCAGTACCGTAGACCATTGCCTCATGGGTCGAGAAGCCCGGCGGCAGGGCTACTACCCACTCGCGAGGTACCCGGATGTACTGCCCGAAGCCGCCCGGGGTGTTCATCCCCAGATCATAGCCGAAGGCCAGAACCTCCGTGCCGACGGGAAGGTCCGGGTCGTTCGACTCCGCCACCGTGCCGGCGGCATCAATCCCGGGAGTGTGAGGAAAGCGCTTCGTTACACCCGGATGCCCCGTCGCGGAGAGGGCGTCTTTGTAATTCAGTGACGAGTATTCCACCCGAATGAGAAGGTCTCCTTCGGGGAGGTCGGCAATCGCCCGACTCCCGATAGATCTCCTCACACCCTCTTCACCCTTTTCAACGGTGAGCGCGACATATCTTTGTGATGACATGGCTCCACTTTACCGGAAGCCCCGTGCGTGCTACAACACGCCCATGACCCGCTTTTCTCCAAATCTTGTTACTGCCGTCGGTGCAATTCTCTGCGGCATGGCGCTTTATCTGCCGCAACCGGCCTTCGGGCAGTCACCCGGCACCCAAATCCTCGGAGCTCGATTCCACCTCTCACAGGATGGAACGCTATACACTCGCCCAGACGCCACGAAGGAGTGGTCTCCCCGGACGGCGGGCCTGCCGCGGCACGCGGTCTACCCATTTGACGAGCTGCGTCCCGTCCGTCTCACCTCAGCCGCATCCGCACCGGGTTTCCACAGGCGATTGATTGCAACCTCGGGCACCGACGTATACGTCTGGGACGATGCAGCGTGGACTCACAGGACCAATCGTTCCGCCTTCGGGACCTACGCATACCTGACGGCAAGCGCCGTATCACCGCAGGATCCCGGCGATATGCTTGTCGGTACCAGCTTTCACGGCATCTACCGGAGCACGGATGGCGGCACGAGCTGGCAGGATCTTTCCGATGCCTTCTCGAATCTCTCTCGCGGCGCACACTATCTCGACGATTTCTCCTCCCTCGCATACAGTGCCGGCGGCGAGACCGCCTACGCCGCCGTCCGCCTCGGCTCCGAGCTCTACGCCCTCGATCTCGTGACCGAGGAGCGCCGAAAGCTTCCGATCCCGCAGGAGAATCGGATTCTCCAGCTCTCCTTGACGCCCGACGGAAAGATCGAGGCGCGGACCGCGTCGGGAGTGTACCGTCTGACCCGCCGGGAGACGGCGGATGGAAGCGCGGCTGTACGGTGGCGGCGCATCGCCGGGGACGGCACCGCGTCGGACACCGGGGGCGTCGCGGCGTCCGACGCTGCGACCACCGAGGGGGCCGCCGACTCCGCGGCGGCTGCAGCAGCAGCCGGCCGAATGGAAACCGCCGCCAAGCGCTACGGAATGTACCTTCCCTTCCTCCAGGCGCGGGGCGATGCCCTGGAAGAACACATCGCCTTCGCGAAGGAGAACGGTGTGAACGCCTTCGTCATCGACATGAAGGATGACCGCGGACGCGTCACCTACGACACGGAGTTGCAGATGCCCTACGACGTCGGCGCCGTGCGGGAATTCATCGACCTCGAGGTACTAAGCAGGCGCCTCGAGGAGGCGGGGATCTATCTCATTGGCCGCCTCGTTGTCTTCAAGGACGAACAGCTTTACCAGTATCAGAATCACCGTCTTGCCGTCCGCGACACCCGCTCCGCGGAACCCTGGGGCATGCGGTACGAGGAGACGAACCAGGAGACCGGTGAGACCGAGGTCATCCAACGAGAGCACTGGGTGGATCCCTTTAGCGACGAGGTGTGGGACTACAACATTGCGATTGCCGAGGAGCTCGAACAGCGTGGCGTCGACGAGATTCAGTTCGACTACATCCGCTTTCCGTCGGACGGACCGGTACGCCATATGACCTTTCCCCACCGCCGGGAGCACATGCGCCGCATCGACGCCCTCGAGTCATTCCTGGCCAAGGCGCGCGATACGGTCTCCATCCCCCTCGGGACAGATGTCTTTGGCTTCAACGGCTGGTACGAGATGGACTACCTGGCGCAGAACATTGCCATGATTGCGCGTCACGTAGACGTCATCAGCCCAATGTACTACCCGAGCCATTTCGACTCGCGTTTCTTGGGAGATCGAGACTTCTACCAGCGGGCACGGGAGATCTACCGCATGGGTTCCCGTCGCGCGCGCGTTATCGTCGACGACCAGGCGCTGATCCGACCCTACGTGCAGGCCTTTCTCATTGGAAGAGAGCTAAACCTGGAGGAACCGGAGTACTACCGTTATCTCACTGAGCAAATCGAGGGCTCCCTATCCGCGGGGACCGGGGGATTCCTCCTGTGGAACTTCTCGGGTCGCTACTACATGGTGGTCGACTCGCTCCAGCAGTACACCCGCATAGCGAACGCCGGCGACGCGGAGGATTCCCAACACCTCGACTGAGCGCTACATGGCGTCGGTACCGAGGTTCTTGTTCTTCTGCACCATCCGATTCACCGTCTCGAGGACGGAGTTGATGTTCGTCAGGTCCATGGGAAGGATGAGACGAGTGTCTTTCTTGGCCAGCTTCCGGAGCTCGGTAATATAGCCCTCGGAGATCTGCAAGACCAGCGCCTCTTCTCCGCCTTCCGCCTCGAGCGCCTTGGCAATCTTCCGGATGCTCGTGGCGCCGGCACGGGCGAGGGCTCGGATTTCCTCGGCCTTGCCCTGCGCTTCATTCACGCGGCGCTCTTTCTCACCCTCACTCCGATTGATCGCCTCCTCCATAACACCCGAGGAGTAGTTGATCTTCGACTCCTGCTCGCCGAGACTCCGGGCAATGTCGGCGCGTTTCTCCCGCTCCGCCTTCATCTGGATCTCCATGGCGGTCAGAATATCGTCGGGGACCCGGATGTTCTGGATCTCGTAACGGGTAATCTGGACCCCCCAGGGGTCGGTGGCTTCATCGATTCCCTGCATAATCTCCGCGTTGATCCGCTCCCGCTCTTCAAAGCTCTTGTCGAGCTCCATCTTGCCAATGACCGAGCGCATGGTTGTCTGGGCAAGCTGAATCGTGGCGTAGCGGTAGTCGACAATGCCGTAGCTCGCCTTCTTCGGATTCACCACCTTGAAGTAGAGCACGCCGTCAATGTCCACTTTTACGTTGTCCCAGGTGAAGCAGGGTTGGGAGGGTACATCGATGGCCTGCTCCTTGGTACTGTGCTTGTACTTCACCCGGTCAATGAAGGGCACCATGACGTTGAGCCCGGCATCCAAGTCGCGGAGATACTTGCCCAGACGCTCCACGACCAGAATGGTCCGCGCCGGAACGATCTTGATGCTGCGAACGAGGGCAATCAAGACTGCGAGTCCGAGCAGAACCAGAAACAAGTTGAGCGGTTCCAGAATGGCAATCATAGTTCCCCCCTCATGCGCGCCGAACCACTTTGGGATTGATCGCCCCGAGGCGGGGCGCCGCCGCGTTGGTTTCCGCCGCGTTGGTTTCCGCCGCGTTCGCCGGCGCCGGGTTCGCTGCCGGCCGCCGGCTCTCCGCCCGCGCCGGCCGGACCGTGCTCGGTTCGCGCACGCATTGAGTCAAGGACCGACTTGAGCTGGGCCAAGTCGTAAGGATAGACCGATGTCTCAGCGGTATCGAGGACCTCGCCGAGCTGCTGGATGAACTGCTCGGCAATACGGAGGCTCACCGCCTGGCGCCCCTTCGGTGCCCCAATGGACTTGGCAACCTCAGCAATGCCGTCGGCGGTGGCCTCGGCAATCACCTCGATCGCCTCGGCGCGCCCCTCGGCTTCGTTGATCCGTTTCTGTCGCTCCCCCTGACTGAGGTTGATTGCCTCCTGCCGCTCGCCCTTGGAGACGTTGATGCGGGACTGCCGCTCGGCTTCACTGGAGAGGACCTCGGCGCGCTTCTCCCGCTCCGCACGCACCTGCTGCTCCATGGCCTGCATGACCGTATGCGTGGGCGTAATGTCGCGAATCTCATACCGAGTGACCTTTATGCCCCAGGGGTCGGAGGCCTCGTCGACACTCTTCACAATCGCGTCGTTGATCTTGTCCCGTTCCGAGAAGGATTTATCGAGCTCGATCTTTCCGATCTCACTCCGCATGGTCGTCTGTGAGAGCTGCGCGGACGCAAAGCGGAAGTTCTCAATGCCGTAACTCGCCTTCACCGGATCCATGACTTGGAGGTAGAGGATTCCGTCCACCGTAACCTGCACGTTGTCTTGGGTAATGCAGATCTGTGGGGCGACATCGATAACTTCTTCCTTGAGTGTGTGCTGGTAGGCGACCTTCTGAACGAAGGGAACAACCAGATGTAATCCCGGTCCCAAGGTGCGCTGAAACTTGCCGAACTGCTCGACGATCCACGCCTCCTCCTCCGGAACAATCCGGATCAGCTTGAAGAAGACGAGAAATACCAGAACCACGAGCCCAACGAGGAGCCCGTATCCACCGAGAACACCCATAGTTCCCTCCATTTTCCTGCCGCCGGGTACGCTACTCCCCCCGTGGGGGCGCGTCGTCGCCGAGGATGGAGCGGGTTACGACAAATCCACTCCCCTCGGTCTGCAGAATCTCTACCGTTTCACCCTCTTGGTAGTGTTCGTCATACGATCGGGCAATCCATGAGGTACCGTGGAACTTCACGCGACCGGGCTCGTCAGGTGAGATTGCCTCGAGGACCCGTACCCGGTGCCCAATTATCTCGTCATCCGCCGGTCCCTCGTACTCGGAGCCGCGGAAGGCGCGGGCGAAGTAGCGCCGCAAAAGCGCCAACGAGAGCCCGGATGAAACGAGCCAGATGACGATTTGCAGGAGGTAGTTGCCCTCCAGGCCCCCAAGAAGCCAGGAGAGCAATGCAGTAAGGAGCGCGCCGGCGCCAAAGAAAAAGATCACGAATCCCGGAACAATGAACTCCGAGACCGTCATGAGAACGCCGAGAATTGCCCAGACAAGCGGCGTGAATTCCATTCGTACTCGAAAGCTACGCCGCGGGATTGCCGATGTCAAACGCGATGCGGCCGTGTCATCGGCCGGTCCGCAGCCAGCCGGCAATGTCGCTCCAACCGAATCGCCTTCCGCTCATCAGGATCCCGACCCGGAAGATCCTGCCTGCCAAGGCCACAACAACGGCGATGGTGCCCAGGAGGAGGCCGAAACATAGCAGGATCTGCACCAATCCAGGGGGATCCACCAGCACTCGAAGCATCATGACAATGGGCGAGGTGAAGGGAAACAGTGAAAGCGCCACTGCAAGGGAGCCGTTCGGATTGAGCACAATGGAGGAGGCGAAGATCAAGGATCCAATGAGAAAGATGAGGAGCGGCCAGCCGAGTTGGGCCACGTGCTGTTCATCTTCGCCGGCGGCACCAATTGCAGCGTAGGCGGCCCCGTAGAGCAGAAAGCCGGTGAGGAAGAAGGCGATCAGATAGAGAAGATTGCCGATGGTGATTGCTCCCGGGACATTTACGCCGAAGAGCGGCGCAATGAAGACCAGGAACAGAACGCCAACGATCACGTAGATTCCGTACTGAATAACGCCCGCCACGACCTTGCCCAGAATCTTGCCGAAGAGCAGATCTCCCGGTCGGACGGAGGAAAGCATGATCTCGACGGTCTTCGAGGTCTTCTCCTGCACGACGGAGCGCGCAATCGCCTGACCGTAGATGATCACGCTCATGTAAATCAGCAGCGAGAAGGCAATGCCGGCAATGATAGTCGTCAGAAGATCGTCGGAGCCGCCGTCGCCCGCTTCAGCCTCCGCGGCGCCAATCCGGCGCACGTCCACGCTCGGACGCGCGGTCATTTGCCGAACCTCAGCGGGATTCAGCCCCGCTTCGGCAAGCCGCGTGGCGATCACGATCTCGCCGATCGCCTGCTCGAGGAACTGGGCAACCAGAATGTCCGTCCCGGACTCCGACCGGTACACCATGCGGTCGGCCTCCAGATCCGCCGGGAGGACCAGAAAGCCCTCCATGTCTCCGGCTTCTACGGCCTCCCGAAAGACCTCCGGGCCGGCGGCAAAACGCGCGACAACCGGCGTTCCCGAGAGGGCCTGATCAATGCTGGAGCGAAGCTGTTCGTCCTGTACAACAATGCCCACCGTCGTACCCTCGGCGACCTCTTGCGAGCCGGCCATGAGGGAGGGAAGCGCCGCGATCGCCAAGATCAAAAAGGGACCCAGGATCGTCATGATGACGAAGGCGCGATTCATCGCCGTAAGACGGAACTCCATATTGGCAATGCGCAATGTCCTATTCATTCTTTGTCCTCGATTTCATTAATTGACTGGCCGACTTCCTGCACGAAGATCTGATGCAGCGACGGGGCCTTGACCTGGAAGTGTTGGATCGAGACGGAACCAAGGGTGGCCTGGAGCACGATGTCCGGCTCCGTGCCTTCATCGAGCTCGAGCTCCACGTAGCGCGGATAGGTGACAACCGGCGTTGCCCCTCGGATGCCCTCGAACGCTGCGGGATCCCCGGAGAACTCAACTGCAACGGTGTCCCTGCCGCGCCTGCGTTTGAGCTCCTCCAAGGAGCCGGAAAGGATCTCGCGACCGTTGTGAATCAGAAAGATTCTGTCACAGAGCTTCTCCGCCTGTTCAAGAATGTGCGTGGATATCAGTACGGTCTTGCCCGCCTTCCGCAAGTCGAGGAGCGCCTGCAGGAGCACATCTGCACTCACCGGGTCCAGTCCGGAGAAGGGCTCGTCGAAGAAGAGCAGATCCGGGTCATGCGCGACTGAACCAATGAATTGTACCTTCTGTGCCATGCCCTTGGAGAGCGACTCCACCTGCTTGTCCGCCCAGTCGGTCAGCTCGAATCGTTCGAGCCACTGATCGATTCGCGGTCCGGACTCGTGCCGGGGAGATCCCTTCAGATCGGCCAGGTAGGTCAGCATGTCCTTGACCTTCACCTTCTTGTACAGCCCGCGCTCCTCCGGGAGATAGCCGATCTTTGCCTTGTCTTCTTCCCGCATTTTGCGGTCGAAGAGAATGACTTCCCCGGCGTCGGGAAGGAGGATGTTCATGAGAATACGAATCGCGGTGGTCTTGCCGGCACCATTTGGCCCAAGAAGGCCAAAGATCTCGCCGGGATTCGCCGTGAAGGAGACTTCGTCGACGGCACGGTGGCTACCGTAGCTCTTGGATACGTTTCGCAGCGCAATCATGTCTGTGGGAACCTTTCATTTGAGGTATTCGAACGTGCGTTAGAAATGTATCAGAACAGCCACAGCGTGCAAAGTCACGTTCCGAAAGAAGCGGCACGTCGGCTGACGACCGACTGCGGCTAACGTACGGTTTGTTTGACGCCGGCTAGGGCTGGGCGTATGCTGACCCAGACGGGAGGACTGAATGGCAGGAACGTCCATGGGATTCCTCGAGCACCTCTACGACGGCGCGCTCGAAGAAGAGCTGTGCTTCATGGACTTCACGGAGGTCGATGAGCGCAAGGTCGAGGACTTTGTTCAACGATACACGGAGATTGTCGGCGAGCACGCACCGGCGAAGCTGGAAAAAGAGGGGAGCGTCCCCGATTCGCTCATGGACGCGCTCCGAGAGCTGGGTATGTTCGGACTGACCATTCCGAAGCAGTATGGCGGCCTGGGATTCACACTCTCGGAGTACCTACGCGTGGTTGAGGAGATGGCGCGCACCGACATGGCCCTGGTGCTGGTACCACTGGCGCACCTCTCAATTGGGCTCAAGGGCGTTGTGCTCTTCGGCAACGAGGAGCAAAAGCAACGGTATCTGAGCAAGGCGGCGACGGGAGAGATGATCTTCGCATACGCCCTCACTGAGCCGAAGACGGGCTCCGACGCACAGCACATTGATACGGTGGCGCGAAAAGAGGGGGAGGATTACGTCATCTCCGGCAGCAAGACCTACATCACCAACGGCAACTACGCCGACGCCTTCACGGTGTTCGCCCAATTGGATCCCGAGAACCCGGGACACATGGGCGCCTTCATTGTGGAGCGAGATCGGGATGGTGTGAAGGTTGGCAAGGACATGCCGAAGATGGGCCTCAAGGTCAGCTCCACCACACCAATACAGCTCAAGGACGTCAGGGTCCCCGCGGCGAACCGGATCGGCGACGAGGGAGACGGCTTCAAGGTCGCCATGAACATTCTGAACTACGGTCGGCTGGGGCTCGGTGCGGCAAGCGCCGGTCTCATGAAGCAGTCGGTTCTTGACATGACGAAGCGAAGCAGCAGCCGAACCCAATTCGGCGTGCCGATTCGCGACTTCGAGCTCATTCAGGAGAAGCTCGTGCGCGGGAAGGTTCACGCCTTCGCCGCCGCAAACATGACCTACTTCACCGCCCTCCTTCTCGAGAGCGACCCACTGCGCAATGTCGCCATGGAGAGCTCACACTGCAAACTCTACGGCACCGACCGCTGCTGGGACACGCTCTACGACGCCCTGCAAACGGCGGGAGGATCCGGATACATTGCTACACAACCCTACG
This sequence comes from uncultured Spirochaetaceae bacterium, assembly GCA_964413635.1. Lineage (GTDB taxonomy): Bacteria > Spirochaetota > Spirochaetia > DSM-27196 > PWMO01 > CAYFQV01. Next base: position 15,476 of record CAYPTH010000012.1, on the reverse strand, counting down.
AGAAACGAATGCGCGACTTCCGCGTCACGACGATATTCGAGGGAACCAGCGAAATCCACACGATCGATCCTCCGTTGACGATATTCCGCAGCACCGGTACGAGACTCGCCGGCAAAAAGACGCTCGGAAAGCTCATTGCCCTGTGGCGAATGGGGAGCGGGAGCGAGCTTCGTAAGCTGAAGGCCGACCACCCCAAGTTGAAGCGCGCACTCTCGATTGCAGCGGACGGGGAGAAGCTATTTCGCCGTCTCCTTGCCCAGGGTCTCCGGAAATACGGGAAGCGCGTTATGTCGCAGGAGTTCTATCTCCGCCGAATGACCTATCTCAGCCTTTCTTCGTTCTGGTTGGTGGCAAGCGTCGCCTCCCTCAAGAGTCGCTACTACGGGGAGTACTCGGAGGAGGACCTCGCGCTCCTCGACTACCTCGTCGCGGAGAGCCGCGAGGTTCAGCGCACCTACGGCTCCCCCCGCACAACCCGGCGGGAACGCGAGCACAAGCGCGTGTTCGACACCATCCCCTAAATGAGGCGGCGGCCGACCGGCAGAAGGACCGCCGGCCTAGCTCGATTCGTCAGGTACCGCCGCCGAAACATATCTGTTGTACGAGGGACTCGCGCGGGATTATGATATCCTCACGTGATAACAGACACAGGAGAGTGAACTGACATGTCCACAGTGACAGCAGGTCGGGCCGTCAGACCAGACTCGAGACCATCCCGTCGGCGAGCACGCCGGGGCACAGGGGCGTCCCGCACGCCCGCTGCGGCCACCCCCACTCGCCGAGTGCGAATCATGCTCCTCGCGGCACTCGCGGTTATTGCGGCAGTGACGCCCCTTGCGGCCCAAGATGCCGCGCCGGAACCGAACATTCGCCAGTTCGACCAGGCCCTCGGCGGCTTCGCCGGGTACGTCGGCGGCGTGGGCATCTCGTATCAGAAGTGGCTCGGCAGCTTCGGTTGGCAGGTCGCCGGAGGCGGCTACTACCTCCCGAGTCAGGATGGCCAGTACGCAATCGGCGTGGAAGGCATGTATCAGATTCACGAGGCCGCCCTGCACGAGCGCGTGGACAGCATGCTCTACGCCGTCGCCGGCATTGGCCATTACGCCTACATTACGCCGGACTCATTCGACGCGCGGATTCACGGCGGCATTGGCCTCGGTGTGGAGACGGTGTTCTTCGAGCACTTCTCCTTCCCCCTCGAGCTGCTCTACACAGGCTCCTTTGTTGTCACCAGTCTCACCGCCGGTGAGTTCGGACTGCAGCCGGCCGGCGGCGTCCGGTTCCGCTACTAGGAGGACGCAATGAAGAAACACATTCTTGGATCGATGTTTACGCTCCTCCTCGGCCTCTTCGCCGTGTCGCTTGTCACCGCGCAGGATCGAGAGAGTGACGTCTTCGAGCGCCTGCCCAACGCCCTGGGATCGCAGAACACCGTGGTGAACCAGGCACCCTTTGTGATCGGCGGGCTCCACTATCAGCGGTGGAACAATCAAACCGGCTACCTCGTCACGGCGAGCCTCACCCGCGACCCCGACGCCCTCACCGGTGGCAGCCCTATGCTCTTCAGCTACCAGGTGCGCGGCGACATGATGCGCCGCCTCTTTTCCGCCGACGTCGCCGACTGGCTTAGCGGCGCCCTCTTCGTCTACGGCAGCCTCAGCCACGGCGGCCGGATGGAGGTAGTCACGAACTGGCCGGACGAGGAGCCGCCGGATCCGATTCCGGAGGACTACGTCTGGCCGGAACCGACCTACGATCTTCAGCCCTTCATACCCTACGTCGGTGCCTCGGTGGGCGTGGGATTCGAGGTGGTCCTCATCTCCCACTACTCCTTCATCTTCGAGCTGGGCTACGGGCCGATCGTGGACATCTACCCATTCGCGTTGCAGTCCTTCGGACTGGGGGTGACCTTCGGGACGGGTATTCGGTTCTGAGGGTGGCTTGGCGAGCCGTCGGCGCTCCGATCGGCGTGCCGGCCGGCGGCGGCTCTATCGGCGGCGGCGAAATACGAAGCCGTGCTGATGAGCCTCGTTTCGGTACACCGGGGCCACAATATCCCCGGAGAGCACCGCTTCCAGGTAATCCAGACAGGCGAAGTTTACGTAGAAGAGCTGCCGCTCTCGATCTCCCGCGTCGTGCCGCGACACCGAGACCGGCCGAGGAACGTCGGCTCCCTCCAGATAGGAGATGTAGGTCAGGGGGTGAGGAAAGTGCACCCACGCGCGAGGTGACAGCGGGCTCGTCGTCTTGCCCACGAAAACCGCGGCGCTCTCGGTGAGCCCCAAGATGTCGATAACCGGCGCCGGAACACGTCCCTTGCCCGTATCGGCCGTGACGTACTGCGCAATTTCCCGAACCAGCTCCTGAGAGCTCCGGGGGGCCTCCGCCTCGTTCTTCGTGCCCCCGCCGAGAACCATCACGCCGCGACGCCCCAAATGGATAGGCGGAACACCGGCAACCACGTTCAAGAGCGCGCGCTGCGCCACATTGTTCTCTACCAAGAGGTCGTGAAGTGACGGCGTGCTTCCAATGAGATACTTGGGATGCGCCGCGTCATTGACAAAGTCTCGAACGGCTCCGGCATCCGGCCGCAGGCGGTGCCACAGGGATTCCGCACCACCACGATTCTTCAGGTGTGCACCGTAGCGCACGTTCAATCCGCGCTCGGAGAGGATCCCCTCGCCCAAATAGGCGAACCAGCTCTTTCGGGCCATGCCCGGGGCCAGGTAAAGCAGGGCGGAGCCTTCCATAAGCTTCGTTCCAAGGGCCCAGTCAAGGAGGTCCGCGTTCATGCGGCGGGCGAGCTCGAGAGTACGCTGTCCGCGGTAGATCCTCACCGGTCCCGACGGATGCTCGGTGGTGCCGGTGGACTCGAAGACCCGGCCCGTCGGCTCCGAATCGGCCCAATCCCGTGCGGCGAAATCCGTGAGACGACGGTGCTGCCCCCGGCCACGCAGCTCGTCGGACGCAATGCGCAGTGCGTAGAGGTCTTCCAGGGAGACGCGGTCACGAACGCCCCGACGGTGGCGATTCAGCAAGCCCGCGGCGGAAAAAAGATCACGGTACACCCCGTCCCGATCATGGCGCAGGAAGAAGTCCAAAAAGGGAACCAAGAGCTCCTGGTGGAGGCGGTGCGTATGTCGCGGGTCCTTGGCAAAGAGCGCGCGATCCTTCACCTTTTGCTGCAGAAGCTTGACGTAGGGGTCATCGGCGAGGTTACCGGCCGGAGGCTGGTATAAGCTTGTATCGCGGTTCTGGAGAGTCGGCATCGTTTTTGTATCGCTCTACTTAGAATCTATCAATATGGATACGTGGAAACAACTCGTATATAGTGCCTGTGATGAGTAGCGTGAGCACCCGAATGCGCATTGCGGTCCTCTTCGGCGGACGATCGGCGGAGCACGAGGTATCCCTCCAGTCGGCACGCAACGTGATGAACGTTCTCGACCAAGGCAAGTACGAGGTCATCCCGATTGGTATCGATCGCGGAGGCCGTTGGCACCTCGAGACCTCTGCGATCGCGCTCCTCGACGGCGCCTCCGGAGAGCCTCTGCGAATTTCCCCGAGCTCACGGGAGATCGCCCTCACACCGAGTGGAGGGAATCAGGCCCTCATTGACCTTGCCGGCCACGATTCAATGGGCGCCGTGGATGTGCTCTTCCCGGTCCTTCACGGTCCTTTCGGCGAAGACGGGTCGGTTCAGGGCTTGGCCAAGTTGGCGAACCTGCCCTGCGTCGGCTCCGGAATCCTCGGTTCGGCTGTCAGCATGGATAAGGACATCATGAAGCGTCTCCTCCGTGACGCCGGTCTCCCTATCGCGGATTTCACAACGTATCGATCCACCGAAGAAGCGAAGGAGGCCTACGACGCAACCGTGGAACGCCTCGGACGCACCCTCTTTGTCAAACCCGCCAATCTTGGCTCCTCAGTCGGCGTCTCCAAGACCACCGACCGCCAAAGCTACGCGGAGGCGGTGGAGCTCGCCTTTCAGTTCGACACAAAGATCATTGTCGAGGAAGAGATCCGTGGGCGGGAGCTCGAGGTTTCGGTCCTCGGCAACGAGGCGCCCGTGGCATCGCTTCCCGGCGAGGTGGTGCCGCAATCTTCGTTCTATTCCTACGAAGCGAAGTATGTCGATGAGGACGGCGCCGCCCTCATTATTCCCGCGGAGGTGTCGCCCACCTTGGCGGAGTCTCTTGCGACAATGGCGGTCCAATCCTTCCAAACCCTGGAGTGTCGCGGCATGGCACGGGTGGACTTCCTCACGGATCAGGAGGATCGTCCAATTGTGAACGAGGTCAACACGATTCCCGGGTTCACGGCCATCAGCATGTATCCGAAGCTCTGGGAAGAGAGCGGTATCCCCTACGCGGAGTTGGTGGGGCGACTTATCGACCTTGCGATCGAGGAGTTCGATCGTACGCAGGCGCTTCGTAGCGACCCGAATCTCGATTCTCGCTGAGGCGTCCCCGTATGCTTCCCTTTGTAACACGCCGAGTCGGCAGGCTCATCCTTACGGTCTTCATCATTTCGACGCTGATCTTCTTCGTGATCCGCGTCATTCCCGGAGACCCCGCGTCGGTCATTGCCGGAATTGATGCCGATGAGGAGAGCGTAGCGGCGCTCCAGGAGCGGCTGGGCACCGACCGCCCAGTGGTGGTGCAGTACTTCGAATGGCTGTGGCGCGTGCTCCGCTTCGACTTCGGGGAGTCCTTCATCTCGGGCCAGTCCGTGACCAGCCTGATCTTTGAGCGCTTCCCGATCACCCTTTTTCTCTCGCTTTTTGCCTTCCTCATCTCCCTGGCGCTGGCAATCCCGATCGGAGTTGTGTCGGCGGTGCGCCGCTGGAGCGGCTGGGACTACGCAGGCATGCTCTTCTCCCAACTCGGCATGGCGCTGCCATCCTTCTGGCTCGGCATTCTGCTCCTCCTCGCCTTTTCGGTGAACGTACGTCTCTTTCCGCTCTTCGGGGCGGACTCATTTCGGCACTTCGTCCTGCCGGCGCTGGCACTGGCGATAGGACGAGCCGCCTTCCTGGTCCGCATGGTGCGCGCTTCCACAATCGAGGAGCTCGCAAAGGAGTACGTCACCACGGCGGAGAGCAAGGGGCTGAAGCCACGGACCATTGTCTACCGTCACGCCCTGCGAAACGCCCTCCTCCCGGTCATCACCCTGGCGGGCATCCAGTTCGGATACCTTCTCGGTGGCTCGATTATTATCGAGCAGGTCTTCTCGATCCCGGGCCTGGGAAGGTTGTTTCTTTCAGCGATTTACCAACGGGACTTTCCATTAGTCCAAGGGGGTGTGATCTTTATTGCCGTGGCGTTCTCGTTGACAAACTTCATTGCCGACATCCTCTACGCTCTCGTAAATCCACGGATCCGGCTTTCATGATCTGATGAGTACCGACGCGTCCCCGCTTCTTTCTATTCGCGATCTCCGGGTGAGTTTTCTCAGCCGCCACGCCAAGGCGGAGGCGGTGCGTGGACTAGACCTGGATGTGCAGGCGGGTCAAATGCACGCCCTCGTCGGCGAGTCCGGATCCGGCAAGAGCGTGACCTCCCGCACGATCCTGCGAATTGGGGTTCCCCCCGCCACGATAGAGGAGGGAATTATTCGCTTCCAGGACCGCGATGTTCTCTCCCTCTCCAGTGAGGAGCTCCGCAGTGTCAGGGGCAACGACATCGCCATGGTCTTTCAGGAACCGGGTCGCTACCTCAATCCCAGCCTCAGCATTGGCCGGCAGATCGAAGAGATGCTGGTACTCCACCGCGAAATAGAAGGTCGGGCTGCGCGCCAACGGGCGGAAGAACTGATCGAGATGGTGGAGCTCCCCCGGGCGAAGTCGATTCTGAGAAGCTATCCCCACGAGCTCTCCGGAGGCATGAAGCAGCGCGCCATGATCGCAATGGCAATCTCCTGTGAACCGAAGTTGCTGTTGGCCGACGAGCCGGTCACCGCTTTGGACGTGACGGTTCAGCGGCAGATTCTCGATCTGCTGCTGCGGCTCAAGGACGCCCTGGATATGGCGGTCATCTTCGTCTCCCACGACTTGGGGGTAGTGCAGTCCGTTGCCGACTGGGTCTCCGTCATGTATGCCGGAAAGGTTGTCGAGTCGGCCCCGGCGGAGCGTTTCTTTGCCCGGCCGCTCCACCCCTACTCGCAGCTCTTGTTGCTCTCCATCCCGAGTGCCGACCGGCGCGGCAGCGAGCTCTCAACGGTCAGTGGCCGCGTTCCGGACGCAGAGTCGGTTCCGGCCGGATGCGCGTTTCATCCCCGCTGCCCCTTGGCGCGGGAAGTGTGCACAACCACCGTCCCGCCGGACCTGCGCTACGAAGTGGGCCACACGGCCGCGTGCCACCGCATCACCGACTACACCGGCACGCCGGGTGTACCTGCACGGCTCGCGCAAGGAGAGCACGGATGAGCGCGGCCGAGCGAGCCTTCGTCTCGATAGAGGGCCTGGAAAAGGTCTTCCGTGCCGGCGGCGTTCTCCGGCGACGGACCGAACGCGTAGCTGCGGTGAAGGCCGTCACCCTTGGAATATCCCGCAACACCATCATGGGGCTTGTTGGTGAATCCGGTTCGGGCAAAACAACCCTGGCGCGATCCCTCCTCTACCTGGATCCGCCCACGGGGGGGCGTGTCTTCATCGACGGAGTGGATCTGAGCACGCTTTCGCGGGAAGAGCTCCGCGCGTTCCGCAGCCGTATGCAAATTGTCTTCCAGGACCCCAACAGCGCTCTCAATCCCCGGATTACGGTTCGCGCGAGCATGCGGGAAGCCCTCACCAACCGCGGCATTCCGCAACGCGAGCACCGCGACCGCATTGTCGAGCTCTTGGAGATGGTCGGCATTGCGCCTGAGCGAATGAACCGACATCCGCACGAGTTCTCGGGTGGCCAGAAGCAGCGCATTTGCATTGCCCGCGCCCTCGCCATGGAGCCGAGCTTTCTCATCCTTGACGAACCGGTGTCTAATCTCGATGTTTCCATTCAAGCGCAGATCATCAATCTCCTGCTTCGTCTGAAGCGAAAATTTGCTCTCACGTATTTGTTCATCTCACACGATCTTAACTTGGTTGGGTATATGAGTGACTACGTAGCGGTCATGAATGACGGCTCGCTCGTGGAGACCGGCGCCGCGGAACAGGTACTCGCAAATCCGGAGATGCCCTACACGAAGCGCCTCTTCGAGAGCGCAACCGGCTTTCACGACCGCACGAAACCCACGGCCTACTTCGTTAAGGAGGAGTAGCACATGAGAACTTCACGCTTACTCACGTTCGCGCTTTCCATTCTGGTGACCCTCGCCCTCCCCTCGGCACTCTTTGCCACGGGTGTACCGGAGGAAGATGCAACGACCATTGACTTTGCGCTTTCGGGAAACCCGGACACGCTGGACCCGCACGCGACATCCGGGACCCTTACCTTTCAGGTGGTACGCAGCTTCTACGACACCCTGATCGAGCCGGATTCCGAAGGCCGATTGGTTCCCGCCCTCGCCGAGAGCTGGAGCGTATCGCAGGATAACTCGACCTGGTCGTTCACGCTCCGCGAGGGGGTAACGTTCCACAACGGCGACGAGCTCACTTCCGCGGACGTGAAAGCAAGCTTCGAGCGCATCATGGCCGAGGAGACTTCCTCTCCCAAGGCGAACGAGTTCGAGCCCATCCAAGAGATTGAGACGCCGGATGATCGGACCGTCGTTCTCCGTCTGGGACAACCATACGCTCCGCTGCTTTCGACGCTCGCCTCCGGATGGGGCGCAATACTCCCGAAGAGTCTCATTGACGGCGGCCACGACTTCGCGAACGCCCCCGTCGGCACCGGGCCTTTCATCTTCCAGGAGTGGGTCCGCGACAACCGCATTACCATGGAGGCAAACCCGGACTATTGGATGGAGGGCTTCCCGAAGGTCGACCGCGTCGTGATGAACATTATCGTGGAGCCCGCCGTGCAAGTGCAGGGTTTGATCACCGGTGAGCTGGATATCATCGACACGGTTCCGTCAGAGGATCTCGAGCTTCTGCAGGAAAACGAGGAGACGAAGGTCGACCGCGACCTCTCGGCCCTGGTGATGGTTCTGGCAATGAACACCGACCGGGGGCCCTTGGACCAGGTCCAGGTGCGCCAAGCGATTGCCCAGGCAATCGACAAGCAGGCCGCTCTGGATACCGCCTACGGCGGCGGTAGGCCGGTCGCCACCTTCATGGACTACGGCGACCCCTACTACGTCGACTACAGCAACATTCTGCCCTACGATCCGGAAGCGGCTCGCCGGAAGCTTCAGGATGCCGGCGTCGACCTCGACAAGCCCTTGACCTTGGCGCTCCCGCAAAACTACGAGGCGCACGTCCAGGCGGGGCAGGTCTACGAAGACATGCTGTCCGAGATAGGCCTTACAATCGAGCTTCAGCTCGTCGACTGGTCCACCTGGCTGAGCGACGTCTACCGCGGCGGCAACTACGATCTGACGGTCATCGGCCACACCGGAAAGCTCGACCCCGACGGGCGTTTAGGCGGCTACGGCAGCGCTGAGACCTACGTCGGCTGGGACAACGAGCGCGCCGCGTCCCTCATTCAGGAGGCGCGCACCGTTGTCGACTTCGAGAAGCGTAAAGAGCTGTACAGCGAGGCTCTCGAGATCATGGCGCGTGAGGTCCCTCACGTCTATGTAGGATCGAACTATCGCTACATCGGCATGCGAAGCAGCATTGACGGCTTTCACATGGACGGAAAGCTCGACACCTTCGACTTCCGCCGAGTGACCAAGAACTGATACGCTCCTCTCAATGAGCGAGATTTCCCCCGGCGCCGCGTCCGCAACCGACAGTGGACGCGGCGCAAGCTTCGGCCCCCTCTTCTTCGTCTCAATCCTCCTTCTCGCTATCCTCGTGCTCGTTGCCATTGCCGCCCCGGTCATGGCGCCACAGGATCCAACCGCGCAGGACCTGGAGCAGCGCTTCCTGCCCCCGGGAAGCCCCGACCATGTTCTCGGAACCGATGACTTTGGTCGCGACGTGTTGAGCCGCATCATGTACGGCGCTCAGTCTGCGCTCCTGGTAGGCCTGATCGCGGTATCGGTGGCGCTGGCGATCGGCGTCCTTGTTGGCCTGATTGCCGGCCTCGCGGAGGGCCTGCCGGGAAACACACTCATGCTCATCATGGACGGTCTGCTCTCCTTTCCCACCGTCCTCCTTGCCATTACCGTCGTATCCGTATTCGGCTATGGCTTGGTGCAGGTCATGCTGGCCCTCGGCGTCATCTTTAGCCCCCTCTTTGCCCGCACCGTCCGAGCCGAGACCCTGAGCATCAAGGCCGAAGCCTACGTGGAGTCCTCACGAGCGCTGGGAAGCCCCCTGTGGAAGACGGTGGCCCTTCATATCATTCCAAACATGCTTCCCAAGGTGATCGTCCTCGCCTCCACGACCTTTGCACTATCGGTGGCGATTGAAGCCTCCCTCTCTTACCTGGGACTCGGGACCCAGCCCCCCAACCCGAGTTGGGGCCTCATGCTCAAAGATGCTCGCAATTACCTAACCCGTGCGCCGTGGCTCGCAATCTACCCGGGCTTGGCCATTGCCCTTACCGTTTTCAGCTTCAACGTCATTGGCGACACCCTCTCCGAGCACCTGAACCCCGCACTCCGGCGGCGCTAAGCGCCGGGCCGCCCTTTCATTCCCCCCTCCTCTGCGCTATCCTTTCAGAGTATTATGAAAAGTCACGTTGTAGCTTACGTAAGTCCGGATTCAGCCAAGTCGCTCCAGAGCGCCGAGGCGAAGGGGATTCTGCGGCGGGTCGGTTCGCTGTCGGAGTTTGCAAACGCCATTATTGACGAGCCGGCACCCTGCGTTGTTCTCGAGCTTCCCTCTTCCGGAAACCGCGAAAAGGACTTCTTGGGCTCCCTCGTCGCCACCTTCCCACTGGTCGAAGGCGCAGTGATAAGCAATCAAGGGAAAGAAGGCATAGAGGCCGGACCCTTGGGAGTTTTCGAATCGGATGAGCTCGATACGGAGCGGTTTCAAGCCTGCTTGGGCGAACGCGCACAGGAGAACCGGCGGAAGTATCACCGCTTCGAGTGGCCGCTCCACGCTGAGCTCACCCATGACGGGACCACGAACGAGTATCGTGTTCGCTCCATTAGCGCCGGCGGGGCCTACCTCGAATCAATGCGGGCGGGACCGGAAGCCAAGACACAGGCAACCATTACGGTTCGCTTTCAGAACTTCGTCATGACCACGGAATGCACCGTTATCGGAGCACGCATGCCGTCGAGCAATCTTCCACCCGGTTTCGCCGTGCAATTCGAAGCACTATCCGAAACGGCGCGGGCAACAATTGACTCCATTGTGAAGGACGCGCTCTTAGACTCGCTGCTCAATCCGGGGCAAGAGCCCGAAACACCGAGCTTGGATGCGGACGCGGATGCCTTCGAGGATCCCTCGTTTTCCCTGACAGCAATGTGATGTACGCCGTCGCCGGGTCAGCTCGACCGTACGCTCTTCAACGCGCTCAAGGCTTCCCTGATCAGAATGGGAATCTGCGAGTAATCGCGCTCAACCAGGTGTGAGGTCGGAGTTAACCAACTGCCGCCGCAGGCGTGTACGTTCGGCTGGGAAAGGTACTCCGCCACGTTCGCGCCGTTGATCCCCCCGGTCGGAATGAAGGAGACCTCCTTGTAGGGCCCCGCAAAGGCCTTGAGCATTGCGACGCCGCCGGAAACCTCTGCCGGATAGAACTTCAGGACGTCCAGTCCGCGTTCCAACCCCATTTCCACCCCGGTCGGGTTGTTGACCCCGGGGATCACCGTGATCCCTCGTGTGACGCAGTAATCCACGACGGTGTGATTGAAGCCCGGGGTAGCAATGAACTTGGCCCCGGCGTCAATGGCGTCGTCGACTTGGGCGGTGCTTCGAACCGTCCCCGCACCGACCAGGAGATCGGAGGTGTGCGTGGTAATGCGGCGCAGTGCGGTGTCTGCGGCAGCGGTCCGGAAGGTGATTTCTATGATGGGAAGTCCACCGGAGACGAGGGCGTCCGAAAGCCCGACCGCAACGTCTTCATCCGGAATTGTCACAACCGGCACGATCCCAAGCTTACCTATCGTGTAGAGAATCTCGTTCATTGTAGTGCCATTGTAGCGCGAAACCGCGGCGTGGGACCATATGACGCACAGAGGAGGCCGTGGGCGATAGACTTGTGAGCCACCGCGTACAGGTCTATAATTGCCCGGACACTTTGGACTGAATCAGCTCTCATGTTCTGTGAATGAGGAAGGAGACGACACGCAATGGCAAGCACCCGCATCGCCGGCGTCGGGCGATACGCGCCGGGAGATCCAATTGACAACGATGAGCTCGTCGAGTTGACCGGAATTGAGCTCAACAAGGAGCGACTCGAGGGAAAGATCGGGATCAAAAAGCGCCACATTGCCCACCTTCGAAACCTGGATGAGACGAGCGCGGACTTTGCGGAAAGGGCCGCCCGAGAAGCAATTGAGGACGCCGGCATCTCGGCTGAAGATGTGGGGCTGTTCATTGTTGGCTCCGACACGCCGGAGTATATTTCGCCGTCTACCGCCGTCCTTATTCAGGGCAGAATCCAGCAAGGCCAACGCGCCACGGCATCCTTTGATGTGAACACCTCCTGCGCCGGCTTCGTGACCGCCTACGATATTGCCGCACGCATGATGGCGGGCAACCCCACCATGCGTTACGGCGTAGTTGTCGGTATGTACAACATGCCCGGCTACGTGAAGCCCGGGGACGCCTTCGGCTACTCCATCTTCGCCGACGGTGCCGCAGCCGTCGTCTTAGAACGAAGCGACGCCGGGCAAGGCTACATGGACAGCGAGTTCATCACGGACGGCACCCAGTGGGACTACGTCGGCGTCTACGCCGGTGGAACGCGAAAACCGGTAACCACGGAGCTCCTCGAGCAAGGGGACTATGGCCTCCAACTCCTCCAGCGCCTCCCCGGCGACCGAAATGTGAAGCTCTGGCCGCCTCTGGTGCAAGGTCTGGCGAAGAAGGCCCAGCTCGAGGTCGGGGACATCGATCACTTCATCTTCACGCAGATCAACCGCTCCGTCATTCAGCAAGTCATGGAGATCCTCGAGCAGCCCCAGGAGAAGACGACGACCATCATGGACAAGTTCGGATACACGGGAAGCGCCTGCGTCCCCATGGCGTTCTACGAAGCCGTCAAGCAGGGCAGGGTGAAGCGCGGAGACACGGTATTGCTCGTAGCATCCGGCGCCGGGCTGTCGGTGGGCAGCAACATCTTCGTGTACTAAGATTCTCTGCATGATCATCCAGATCTACACAGCCCAGACGAGGACTGAGGCGCTCGACTTGGCGAGGCGCGGGGTCGACCACATTGGGGTGACACCCGCGGACCGCGGTCTTCCCGGTGAAGTCGACCTCCATACGGCCCGGGCAATCATCGATGCGCTGCGAAGCGGGGAATTGAAGCCGTCCGGCCACTCCGCCGACACCTCGTCCCGGCCGAAGAGCGTTGCCCTCACGGTGGAGACGAGCCTCGATCCGATCATTGAGATGGCGCACGCCGTGAAGCCCGACATCCTGCACTTCTGTCCGCTCTCCGGGTCCATTCAACCGCAACTGCTCCGGGACTTCCGCCGCCGCCTTCCCGGCACCGAGGTCATGTACGCCGTCTCCGTGACCGGGCCGGCGGCCCTCGACGAGGCGCGGCGCTTCGAGGGCGTATCGGACTGGTTCATTCTCGATACCCAGGCGCCGAACATCCCCGGAGTCGGCGCCTCCGGCGCCGTGCACGACTGGTCGGTGAGCCGCCGCATTGTGGAAGAGAGCTCGATTCCGGTGATCCTCGCCGGCGGCCTATCGCCGCAGAACGTCGGTGAGGCGGTCCGCACCGTTCGGCCGGCCGGGGTGGATTCGCTAACCCACACGAACCGGCAGCTAGACGTGGGGCGCTTTGCAAAGGATCTCGGCAAGGTGGAGAGCTTCGTCACCGAGGCGCGCCGGGCGGCGCAGCGCCTGGGTCTTTAGGGACGGACGACGGCCCGCTCCGGATCGGGCGTTCGAAAGCGGTAGTAGAGCAAGCCGAGATACTCGTGGAGTGCAATGGTGCTCTCGCGGAAGCTCTCGATTGAAGGGAGAAAGCTCACGAAGCGGTAGCCGCCCCGCTCCGCCTTGTAATCCGTCGGAGCGGGGATCACCGTGAAGCCGTGGGCGGCGAAGCTCCGCACCGCTCGGGTCATATGGTAGGCCGATGTCACCAGTATCACCCTCGAGTTGCAGATCATGCCGTCAACAAACTGCGCGTTCTCCCAGGTGTCGCGGCTTTCCGTCTCCAAGAGCAACTGGTCCTGCGTCGATCCAAGTGAAAGCAGCAGGTCGGCAGCCACCTGCGCCTCGGGCGGCGCGTCCTCCAGGCCGGCCGCGCGACCGCCGGTAAGCACCACGGGCAATCCGAGCTCCCAATGGAGCTGATGGCTATACACCGCTCGCTTCAACGCGTCCGGATGCAGGGTACTCGCCGTCGCTTCCGGTGAGCCCGGCACGGTTCCCCCGCCAAGCACCACGATGTGCGTCGCCCCCTGCACCCGCGCTGGGAGGCTCCTCTCGGTCGCGGTCGCGTCCTCGGACTCACCCTCCCCGCTCTCCGCAGGTGCGCCGGTGAGCGGCTCGTAGCGGTTCTCCAAGGGCAGCAGCAGCGCGTTCGACACCGGCTCCACCGAGAGGGCGAGCCCGGCAACGAGCGCCACGAGAGCCACCCACATGGCGGCGCGCGCCTTCCGCCCGGCAATGAGCAGCACGACGACGAGGCCGAGAACAATGAAGATGCCCGGCGGTAGGACGAGTGATTGCAACACCGTGGTAACCCAGAACATGCGTTCCCCCTGGTCCCGACATGATGCCAGAGCCTGTCCGCCCTGGGAATACCTGTACTGCGTGTGCACGTCATAGATCGGCAAGTTGTTTTCGCATATATCTTGGGCTACAATGCATCCATTCGAAACCAAAATGCGGATCGACGCGTCCACGTGCCGGTTCGTGTCAGGGAGGAAGCATGCATTCTCGACGTGTAGCCGCCGTTGCGGCCCTTTCGCTTCTCGTCCTCGCGCTCACTGGCTGCGAGGTCCTTCGCGAAACCTTCGGCATTGGGAGCCAGGTCAACAACCCCTGGACACAAGGCGAGGACCTTTCGGGCACAACTGTCACGGTTGTCGCCGCCTTTACCGAGGGAGACGCGGAACAGTTCAAGGCCAGCATGGAACCCTTCGAGGTTCAGACGGGAATTACCGTGAACTACGATGCACCGGAAAGCTTCGAGACCGAGATCGCTGAAAAGCTTGCGTCCTCGGATCCGCCCGACGTGGTTGGCTTCCCCCAGCCGGGACTCTTGCGCGAGTACATTGAGAGCGAAGACATTGAAGATGTTCTCGACATGGTCGGCGAGACGCAACTCAATGCTACCTACGACGAGTCGTGGCGCAGCATGGCCACACATCAGGATATTGAAGGCGGCGTATGGTACCGCGCTGCGGTGAAAAGCCTCGTCTGGTATCCCCATCCGGAGTTCACCAATGCGGGTTACGAGATACCGACGAGCTGGACCGAGCTGATTGCCCTATCCGATGACATGGTTGCGAATGGCGAGACGCCATGGAGCATTGGAATTGAAAGCGGAAATGCGTCCGGCTGGGTCGCCACCGACTGGATGGAAGACATTATGCTTCGCACCGTTCCTGCGGAAACCTACGACAAGTGGATCACCGGTGATCTCAAATTCGACTCCACGGAAGTGCGGCGCGCCGCGACCGAAATGGCCGATATCTGGTTCGAAACAGACTACGTCCTCGGCGGCAAGAGCTCCATTGCCCAGACCTCCTTCGGTGACGCCAACGATCCGCTCGAGGCCAACCCGCCGGAGGCGTGGCTTCATCGACAGGCAAGCTTTCTGCCCGGGTTCTTTGGCAGCGGCATTACGATCGGCGACGACATGCGCTTCTTCTACCTTCCGCCGATCGATGAAGAAGAAGGCAATCCCGTTCTTGTCGGCGGTGACATAATGAGCCCAACCAACACGGAGCCGGCGACCGCCGCGCTCATACGCTACTTGGCCAGCGGTGAGTCCATCCGGAAGTGGATCGAAGCGGGAAGCGCGGTGGCCCCCCACAAGGACGCGGAGCTCGACTGGTATCCGGACGAGTGGACCCGGAAGTACGCCGAAATCCTGCGTGACGCGGACACCGTGCGGTTCGATGCCTCCGATGTCATGCCGGCCGAAGTCGGAACGGGGGCATTTTGGACGGAGATGGTGAATTGGGTGAACGGGAAGGCCATAGACGACGTTTTAGCCGACATCGACGCGGCGTGGCCCTAAGCGAGGCCGCGCCGGCCACCCGCACGGCCGTTGCGCACACCGGCTTAGGGCGCCCACGACTTGGCGAACACCCCCAATTCTGCGTACACATGGAGGATGAGA
>CAYPTH010000011.1:43269-46910 GCA_964413635.1 uncultured Spirochaetaceae bacterium | reverse complement strand
CAGGAGCCGGCGGATCTCGGACACCAGGGCGTCGATATTGCGCCCGTGCTCAGCCGACACCGATACAAGGGCGTCAAAGCCATACTCGTAGTAGGCCCACGCGGCGGCTTCACGCTTCTCGTTGTCAACCTTATTCACAACCAGAATGACCTTATCCCGATAGGGACGGATCGCCTCCATGAAGGCCTGGTCTTCGGGGGTTACATCGGTGACGTCCATGACAAAGAGCACGACATCCGCTTCGCGGACGGTGGCGAGACTCCGCTCGCTCACCAAGCGGTCGTACTCGGCGTGCCCTTCCGTGTAGCCGCCCGTGTCGGCGACGCGAACCTGCCGGTCTCCGAGTCGCCAAAGAGATTGGACCACATCGCGGGTCACGCCGGGGGTGGGATCCGTAATGGATCTTCGTTTACCGATGAAGCGATTTACCAGGGTCGACTTGCCGACGTTGGGACGGCCGACCACGGCAATCAAGGGAATAGATGAGTAGTTAGTAGGCATGAATTTGGAACTGCTTCTCCATGAGGTCTTGGACGAACTTGTCTACCTCTTCGTACGAGCGCATGTCGAGGACTGAACCGACCAGCTCCTCTGCGTCGCTCATGGACACGGACCTGATAATTCGCTTTACCTCCGGAATGCCCGCGGCACTCATACTGAACTCATCCAGGCCCAAGCCCAGGAGAATCAGAGTTGCCATTGGGTCTCCCGCCATCTCACCGCACATGCCAACGGGAATTCCCACTTCGTGCCCGCTGTCAATGATCAGTTTCAACAGGCGCAGTACTCCCGGGTGGAAGGGCTCGTAGAGATACGCGATCTTTTCATTGCCTCGGTCGACGGCAATGGTGTACTGGATGAGATCGTTGGTTCCAATCGAGAAGAAATCCACCTTCCGCGCCAAGATGTCGGAGGTCATGGCGGCCGAGGGCACCTCGATCATGATTCCAACAGGGATGTTCTCCTTGAACGCAACTTCTTCCCGCCGGAGCTCCTGCTTCACCTCGTCGAGGATCTCATACACGCGTCCGAGCTCTTCGATACCGGAAATCATGGGGAACATGATCCGCAGGTTTCCATGCATGCTGGCGCGAAGGAGGGCGCGTAACTGGGTTTTGAATAGATCGATGTGGGAAATGCAGAACCGGATGGCGCGCCAGCCCAAAATGGGATTGCGCTCCCCAATACCGTCGAGCTCCGGCACGACTTTGTCCCCCCCGACATCGAGGGTACGAATGGTCACCGGCTTTCCCGCGACGGCATCAATCACGGAGGAGTAGGCCTCGTACTGCTCGTCCTCAGTGGGGAGCCTACCGGGCTTGAGAAAGAGAAACTCGCTTCGATAGAGGCCAATGCCGTCGCCGCCGTGCGCGGAAATGGCATCCACCTCCTCGGGAACTTCAATGTTGGCGCCGAGGTGAATCAGCTTTCCGTCGTCGGTCTCCGCCGGCAGCTCGTTGAGGCCCATGAGCTGAACCTCGTGTTGCTGCCACGCTCGCTGCGCATCCCGATATGTGTCGATCGTCTCCTGGTCGGGACTCAGGATGACCCGCCCGGCATTGCCGTCAACAATTACTGTGTCACCATGCCCAACGAGTTTGGAGATGTTGGACAGTCCAAGAACCGTCGGAATCTCGAAACTGCGGGCCAGAATGGCCGTGTGAGAGGTCTTGCCGCCGGCGTCCATGGCGATGGCGCGGACCATCCGCTTGTTCATGGCAATCGCCTCCGACGGCAGGAGGTCGTGCGCCACCAATATCACCTCTTCCGAGATGTCCGCCAGCGACACCTGATCGCGATACAGCAGATGGTTGAGGACCCGCTGGGCGACATCACGAACATCGGCCCCGCGTTCCTGGAAATACTCTTGATTCGTGGCGTTCAATTGCTCAATGATATCCCGTACCGCGCGATAGAGGACCCACTCAATGTTCTTGCGGTGGTCTTGGAGCTTCTGCTTCACCGCCTTGATGAACTCGGGGTCCTCGAGCATGAGCAGGTGGGAGTCGAGGAGAGAGGTTGAACGGCCGGAGACCTCAGTTTCGGCTTTCTCTTTGAGCGCCTGGATCTCCCCTTTCGCCTTGTCGACGGCCGCGTTGAAGCGATCCATTTCGCTTGCCAAGCGTTCGATTTCGACCTCATATTCGGGGATGGCGGGGCGATCGTCTTGGGCGGTGAAGACGGGACCAATGGCGATGCCGGGAGAAACTGAAATCCCTCTAAGTTCTTGCATGTTCGCGTCATGATACGAGGTACGCAAGGCTTCGTCAAACTTGATTCCAGAGGAGGAAATCGTGGCTGAGTATCCCGAAGCAGTCATACCCGTTGAGGTGCGCTTCCGCGACCTGGACGCGTATGGCCACGTGAACAACGCAAGCTTTCTCACCTATCTCGAGCAGGCCCGGGTGCGGATTCTCGGTGACGACTTCAGCCTGGATGCCGATACGGCCGATACCGCCTTCGTAATGAAGCGCGTGGAGTGCGACTTCAAGCGCCCCATTACCCTGCGCGACACGATCTACGTACGCATGCAGATACGCGAAATGCGCCGCTCGAGTTTCACCATATCCTATGACCTGATCGATGAAGACGAGACCGTCTACGCGACGGCGCAGACTATTCTGGTAGCCATTAACCCCAAGACCTTGCGACCTTCGGGTATCCCGGATTGGTTCGACGGCGCGGTTGCCCGCGGAGCGGAACGATTCGGCAATGAACCGGGAAAGATCGGCGCGTGAGAGCCGAGGGCGGCGCGCAAAACCCTCTACGCCCGCTCAGTTTATGACGATACTCTAAATGTCATGGCACGGAAACAGCAGAAGCGACGCGCACCCTTCGGAATCCTCTTCTGGATCGCCTTTATTCTCCTGATTGCAAGCATCTTTCTCTACAATCGTGACCAGATTGCCCAGGTCCTCGAGGAGACCAAGCTCGTCGAAGTGCTCAAGGATCGGATTGGCGCCGGCCGTGACGAAGAAGAAGGACCGACTATTCAGGAGGCCGAGGACCCCGAATCCTCGGAGGATACGGCCCCTCAGGATCGGGACAGTGACGACTTCGACGCCCCGACCGTTGTCAACGTCCGGGAGCCCGAGTCGACGCCGCCACAGGACGCACCCGAGCCGGAACGCCCGGATCCGGATGATACCCCGGACGACGAGCCCGAAGAGTCGCCCGACAGGGAGGAAGAATCCGAACCGGCGAGAGTCACCCGCGTACGCGACTCGAATCTCTACTTCATTCGCGTTACCGACGACGGGAAGATTCACCCCCACCAAGTCGAGCGCCGGATTTCCTACACCGATAGCCCGATGACGCAGACAATCGAGACGCTCATCTCAGGCCCGACCATCGAAGAGCTCAATATGGGCCTTTTGAACCTGATTCCCAAGGGGACCGAGCTTCTCTCCGCGCGGGTCCAAAACGGGACGGCCTACCTGAACTTCAACGAGGCCTTCCGCTTCAACCCAATGGGCGTCGAAGGTTTCCTGGCGCAACTCCAGCAGATCGTCTTCTCTTCCACCGAGTTCGACACCGTCGAGCGCGTACAGATCTTGATCGACGGCAGCGAACGCGAGTACCTCGGTGGTGAGGGCGTCTACATCGGCGAGCCTCTCAGCAGAGAGTCCTTCGGCTAAGCC